>JAVEYV010000119.1:0-6985 GCA_034003305.1 Spirochaetia bacterium
ATTTCTGATCCCTTTAAGGAGGATTTCGCGCCGGGCGGCGAATTGGCCTACCATCTCGTCCACGCAGCTCTGGTCGGCGTTTAGGGCATGTGCCGCCCCGGCCTGGATAAAGGTGTTTACGCAGACGGTGGTGTACTGCCTGACTTTCAGGAGGGCTCTGGTGATCTGTTCCGATGCGACAGTCCATCCCAGTCTCCAGCCGTCCATCGAGTAGGTTTTGGAAAAACCGTTGATGATTATTGTACGCTCTTCCATGCCTGGAACCGAGTAGATGCTGGGGGCGACAGGCTCTTTTCCGTAATAAATTCTGGAATAGATTTCGTCGGATACCACTATGAGATTGTGGCGCTTGGCGATATCGGCCAGTTCCTTCAGGCTCTGGGCGCTCTGAACCGCTCCGGTGGGGTTGCCCGGCGAGGTGATGCAGAGCATCTTGGTCTTGGAGCTAATCTTGGCCTCCACATCCTTGGGGTCCAGGACAAAGCCGTTGGATTCCTTTGTGTCCACTTCCACGGGCACGCCGCCGGCTAAGGAAACGCAGGACTTGTAGTGGTGCCAGTTGGGATTGGCGACGATCACCTCATCCCCGGGATTGATAAGGGCCAGCATGGCCACCATGATGCCCTCGTTGGCTCCAGCCATGACGATGGATTGGGTTTCGCCGTTCACCTTTACGCCGGTATCGACTGTGGTCCGGTTTCCAATAGCCTTGCGCAGGGCGGGCGTTCCCAGATTGGGGGCGTAATGAACTTCGCCCTTGCGCAGGGATTCGATGGCCGCTTCCTTGATATGGGCGGGGGTATCGAAGTCTGGCCTGCCGATCTGCCAATGGATCACGTCCTTGCCGGCCGCTTCCAGTTCCTTGACCTTGTCGAAAACCTTGCGGATTCCGGAGAACGGCACCTTTCCCAGCCGCTCGGCCATAAGCGCTTCGGGGTTGAATGATTTATCGGTATTAATGGTTTGCATAGGGTTCTCCTTATTTATGCTTTCGCATTATCAGCTGGGAATATTCCGATGGATCGATGTGCGCCTCTACGATCACAGGGCCCTGGGTTTCGAAGCCCTGCTGGAGGGCCTTTCTGTATTCTTCGGCGTTGTCGGCGCGCAGTACGGGCACGCCGAAAATGTAGTTCGGTGTAGGGCACTCGTCTTCGTAGAGCACCGTCGAATAACTTTCAAAGTCTTTTCTTGCCTGCTTCAGCCTGATCAGTTCCAGGTTCTGGTCGGCCAGGATGACGAATACGATGGGGAGTTTCCGTCTTCGAGCCAATGCCATCTCTCCGGCCATCATGAGGAAGCCGCCGTCGCCGCTTACGCAGACTACTTTCTTGTTCGGCCGACAGAGTTTGGCGGCGATGGCGGAGGGCACGCCGAAGCCCATGGAGGAGTTGCCGTTGGTCATGATCTGCAGCCCCGGTTCCGGGGTCTTCCAGGCTTGGCCGATGAGGTGGGTGTGGGCGCCCACGTCGCAAGTCATGATGCCGTCCTCGGGGAGGAGTTCCCTGAGTATTGCCAGGGCTGCCCTGGGTCCGAAGCTGCCTTTGGGTGGGGCGAGGTCGGCGAACATCTTCAGCTTTCTCTGCTCCAATGCCTTCTGGTCCCAATCGGAAGACTTAGCGGGAAGGGAAGCCAGATATTTCAAGGAAGCGCTGATGTCACCCACGATGTCGCAGACGCCGGGATAGGCCGCGCGGTCGATATCGGCTTCGACGTTGTCCAGGCTGAGCAAGGGCGCCTTGGGCATCCAGTCTTCGTAGTTGAACTCCACGGGATCGTAACCCACGCCAATGACAAGGTCGGCCTGGCTGTGTGTTTCGGCCACCTGGTCGCTCAGGGCGTGAAAGAGGACACCGGCATACCAGGGATGCTCTTCCTTGAGTATGCCCTTGGCCATGGGAGTAAGGACTACAGGGATGCCGTGCTTTTCCGCAATCGCGGCGATAAGGAGCCCCGCCTTGGCCCGGACCGCCGAGAGGCCTACGGCCATTACGGGCTTGCGGCTGGCGCTGAAGCATTTTCCCATAACCGAAAGCAGGACTTCCGAGGCGGGAGCCGGCTGTGACATAGAACCCGGCACCTGGGAGGAACTTCCCGATGAAACCGCCTGTCTGCCGCCGATATCCTCGGTAAGGCCGATATGGACAGGGCCGGGGGTTTCTGAAAGGGCGATCCTGTAGGCTTGGTCTACGATCTGATCCAGCCTTTCCGCCGAGAGCCTTGTGGTCCATTTGGTGAGAGGCTTGAAAAAGGCCTGCTGGTCGAAGGCCATCTGCACGGTGCGGCCCAGCATATGCTCGGGAGGTTCGCTGGAGAGGGCGATCATGGGCGACCGGTCCAGGTAGGCGCCGAGCACGCCGGTGCTCAGGTTGGTGGCGCCGGGACCTACGGTGCCGTAGCAGGCCGCGGGCACTCCGGTAAGCCTGGCGCAGACATCGGCCATAAAACTGGCGCTGGTCTCGTTGGCCACGAGGATAAAATCGAGGTCCTGCTTTCGCATAGCTTCCATATAATAGAGCCATGAACCGCTGGGGACCCCGAATACGAACCTCATGCCCCTTTCTTTAAACTTGGCGATCAATTGTTCGGCTACAGTACTCATATAACTCCCTTGGGCGCTCTGTTAAAGCACTCAAATATATTAAACATCCTATATCATATATACTAGCATGTGGAGCCTGGTTACGCAAGCGCGTTTAGTATTAATCTTTACCGTGCAAGGCATAGGAGAACCCAATCTTGCCTTCTTATATATAGGTCTTTCCAGTAATCTGTCTATTGTGTCCTGAAGAGAATCGATGATATATTATATTCAATACACAGTGATTGTGACAGAAAATACCCTATAAAACCGAGGCTTTCCAAATGCGGAAAATAGTCACCCTCTCCATGCGGGATCAGATCTATGAAGCGCTTCGCGAATCGATAATGAAAAATACCTATTTGCCCGGAGCGATGCTGCCCATCGATAAACTGGCCGAAGACTTCGGCGTGAGCGCCACACCCGTACGGGAAGCCTTAGTGCGGCTAGAAGCCGAGAGTCTCGTCACGCTTATTCCGAACAAGGGGGCTATGGTCACGGATATTGAGACCAAAGATATTCGCAATAACTGGGAAATGCGCCTCCTCCTCGAGCCCTACGCCGCCATCAAGAGCTGCCTTCTTATTCCCGAAGCTGATTTACTCAAGCTTCGCAAGGAAATCCTTGATATGAAGTCCGCTCCCTTCGACAATGACCGATACGTCGCTTCGGATACGAAGCTCCATGATACCCTCTACATCCATCTGCCGAACACGGTGCTGCGGGACAGTATTCGCAGGGTTCATCAGATGTCTATCAGGATCCGTTACTTCCCGGAAGGTTCGGTGCAGATGCATAAACAAGTGGTCGATGAGGTTTTAGACGAGCATTTGACCATTGTGGACGCCCTGTTGTCCCGGAACGCCGATAAAGTTGGCGAAAGCGTTAAGACCCACCTGAAAAACGGGGAAGCCAGGACTATTAAGGCTTTTATTCGAAACTCCTGATTTTCGATCCAAAGCTAGCCAAAGGTTCCATAACTAACATTCTGAATTGAATTACGCTCTTGCGCACCTAGGAAACACGTGATACAATTTATCATATAGGATATAGGATATAATTATAGCGATTATGGGCGAGTGCCACAGCCTCCGGATTTCTATCGCCGGGCTTTAATTGCACTGCCCTTGAGAAACTACCAAGCGAGGTACCGTGTGAAGAAGAACAAGGATGAGAAGTCGTCCCAGGGCGATTCCTCAGTCGATGTGGACCAGCTGATACAAAAAGTTGAGGTCGAGTCCAGGTACAGACGGAATTTTCTGCCGATTTGGAAGATAGTAATCGCAGTGATATCCATCGCCTTTGTCTCGTATCACCTTTACACGGCGCGCTTTGGCATGCCCGAGACTATAAAGCATCGCTCCCTTCACGTAGGTTTTATTCTTAGCCTTGTGTGGCTGTATTTCCCCGCCACGCGCAAGTCGCCCAAGGATAGACCCAGCTTTCTGGATATAGGACTTTTCCTGCTTACGATAGTCGTCACCGTGTACACGATCCTCGCCAGGGACGCCTTCCTTATCAGAGCAGGCGTAGCTACCCTGGACAACTACATCTTCGGCGGCATCCTTATCCTCCTAGTCTTGGAAGCCTGCCGACGCTCGGTGGGCATACAACTGCTTGTGCTAGGGGTAATTTTCCTTCTCTATGCGCATTTTGGAAGGATAATGCCCGGTGTCCTCTCCCACAGAGGATATACAATCCAGCGCATCATCTATCAGATGTACCTCACTGGACAGGGTATTTTCGGTATCCCCATCGAAGTTTCCTCCACCTTTTTGATAATCTTCGTAATCCTCGCCGCAGTGCTGGAGCGGAGCGGCCTGGGCAAGCTATTCAACGACTTAGCCTTAGGCTTAGGCGGCAGAATGACCGGCGGTCCCGCCAAGGTAGCGGTAGTGGCTTCGGCTCTTATCGGTACTATATCGGGAAGCGCAGCCTCCAACGTCGCCACCACCGGGGCCTTTACTATCCCTCTGATGAAGAAGATTGGCTACAAGCCCCATTTCGCAGGAGCTGTGGAAGCAGCTGCCTCCACAGGCGGGCAGATAATGCCGCCTATCATGGGCTCTGCTGCTTTCATTATGGCGGAATTTCTTGGGATGAAGTATATCAGCATCGCCGCCGCGGCAATCATCCCTTCGCTCTTGTACTTTGCCTCAGTGTTCTTCCAGATCGATCTGCGCGCCCGTTCTCTGGGCCTGAAAGGACTGGCCAAGGAAGATCTTCCCGACGTTAAGACAACTGTTTTCCGCTACGGGCACATGCTTTTCCCCATGGTCGTCCTCGTGTACCTGATGATCGAAGGACGTACTCCCCTCTATGCAGCCTTCTACACCGTTCTCTTCACCGTGATTCTTTCTTGGGTCAGAAAGGAGACGAGAATCGACCTGAAGGCGGCAAAGGATGTAGCGGTCAACTCCGCCCGAAGTTCCCTCTCCATAGGCGTGGCCATGGCAAATGCAGGGTTTATCATCGCCGTTCTGGCCATGACCGGCATCGGGGCAATACTTGCAGACAACATAGTACTCCTCTCCCAGGGCAGAATGATTATCGCCCTTGTGCTCTGTATGGTCGTTTCCATTATCCTGGGCATGGGGCTGCCCACCTCGGCATGTTATGTAATTGCCGCGTCCATCGCAGTCCCCATACTCACCAAGATGGGTGTCGCACCCTTCCAGGCTCACTTCTTCATCTTCTACTATGCCTGTCTTTCCACAATAACGCCGCCGGTAGCACTTGCGGCCTATGTGGGCGCTGGACTGGCCGGAGCCAAATCCAGCACCGTGGGCTGGACTGCCTTCAAGCTTGCCCTGGCGGGATTTATCGTGCCTTTCTTCTTCGTCTATTCACCCGCCATGCTCCTCATCGCCGACTCGGCTACCCAGATTATCTGGGCTGCCGTCACCGGACTCGCCGGAACATTCCTGCTTTCGGTGGGCGTGGAAGGCTATCTCACCGTTAAACTGCCGATCTGGCTTAGGCCTGTGTTTATTGCCGCCGCGCTTTTGCTCATAGCCCCCGGTGTAACGACAGACCTTATCGGCTTAGGTTTGACTGTGGCCGGATGGCTTACTATTCAGGTCATTAAGAGGAACCGCCAGGCAGTAGCGGCCTAGGTTCCCCCGCGACCTGCCGCGGTATCGCGACAGGTCGCCTAAAGTTGGATTCTTCGGCCAAGCTTCATGGCCTGGCTGGAATCAAGTATATCAGGATCAATTGATACAAGGAGGTTTCTTTAATGAAACAGATCGGAAGAAAAGCGATCCTCATCGCCCTGATCGCCCTGGCGCTCGGCGGCTCCGGCCTCTTCGCCCAGAAGGTCATTCACATCACCATGGGAACCGCTGGCGTCAGCGGTACTAACTATCCTACCGGCCTCGCCATGTGCGCTGTTTGGAACAAGGCGATCCCCGGAATCAAGGCCGTCGCCATCGCCACCGGCGGAAGCCCCCACAACATCGACCTCTTGAGAACCAAAGACGCCGATATCGCCCAGGTGCGCTCCCTGGAAGCCTGGAGAGCCACCAACGGAATCGCTCCCTATCCCGAGAAAATGCCCTGGATTCGCGCCATCACCGGCGGACTCTTCATGGACGTTTTCCAGGTAGTCGCCCTGAAGTCCACCGGAATCAAGTCCGTTGCCGACTTCAAAGGCAAGCGCATCGCGGTAGGCCCCGTGGGCTCCGGCGGTGAAGTAGACGCCCGCGAAACTCTGGCTGCCTACGGTCTTACCTATAAAGATTTGAAGGTAAGCTTCGTAGAGTACACCCAGGGTATCGAAATGATGCAGGACGGCCTCGTGGACGGCGCCATTCTCGGCCTCGCCATGGGTTCAGCCGGCATGGTGGAGCTTCTTTTGGACGGTAAAGTCCAGCTCATCCCCATCACCGACGAAGCGCTCGCCAACCTCAAGAAGGTTAACCCCACCTACACCAGGGCAAACATTCCCGCCGACACCTATCCGCACCAGACCGCCCCGGTCGCCACGGTCGGCACTCCTCCCGATGTCATCATGGCCCGTGCCGAGATGGATGCAGACTTAGTCTACAAGATGACCAAGGCTGTCTACGAGAACCTGGCCGAGGTTCAGAAGGTTTCAGCGCTGCTCAAGCAGTTTACTCCCAACCTCGTGCTTCCCGACGATCAAATGCTCATTCCCTATCACCCCGGAGCCAGGAAGTATTTCGTGGAGAAGGGTTGGCTGAAATAATGCCAGAAGTCAGCCGGCTCCAGGCGACCTGAGCCACCCGGCTAGCCCTGATCGCACAAGGCGATCTTTTCAGCGAGGGCCGCCTGAGGAAATACCATTTCCTCAGGCGGCCCCTTTGTATATAGCCCCCATTGATGCGGAAAATTCAGCGCATGCTTCGCCCAGTCGTCGGTTGTTGCTTGTAACCAAATTTT
>JAVEYV010000120.1:0-6970 GCA_034003305.1 Spirochaetia bacterium
CGAGGCGATCAAGCGCATAAAGGCTGCCGTCCCCTCCATGCCCGTCATCGCGGGCAATGTTGTAACCCCCGAAGGGGTGGAGGCCCTGGCTAAGGCCGGCGCCGACGCCGTCAAGATCGGCGTCGGCGCCGGCTCCATCTGCACCACCCGCATAATCTCCGGCGCAGGCATGCCCCAGCTCTCGGCCATCTACCACTGCGCCAAGGCGGCGGCCGCCTTCGGCATTCCAGCCATAGCCGACGGCGGCATTAAATTCTCCGGCGACATGGTTAAATCCATAGCCGCGGGAGCCCATGCCATAATGCTCGGCAGCCTATTGGCCGGCCTGGAGGAATCCCCCGGCGAACTAGTCCTCTACAACGGCAGACAATACAAGACCTACCGCGGCATGGGCTCCCTGGCTGCCCTCCAGGGCTGGGGCAAGGACCGCTACGCTTCCAGTTCCGGAAGCGCCAGCGCCAGCTCGGGCGCTCTGCCGGACAAACTCGTGCCCGAAGGCGTGGAGGGCATGGTTCCCTACAAGGGCAGACTCGCCGACTTTGTCTATCAGCTTATCGGGGGCCTGCGCTCGGGCTGCGGCTACGCCGGCGCCTCATCGCTGGAGGACCTGCGCTGCAATACCCGTTTTGTCAGGATCACCAATGCCGGCCTTTTGGAAAGCCACGCCCACAATATTACGATCACCAGGGAAGCTCCGAACTACCAGCGGGGAGAATAGGGCAAAATCAGCCCTCAAAACAGCATTCTCCTCAAAAATTGCCGGTTTAGACAGGATAATTCTTTTCTAAAATGGATATTCGTTCAGACCGGCTGTATATTTCCGATAAATTAAAGTAGGGATTTTTCACCAGCAAGGAGTCTTCATGTTTGAGTTCATTATCTTAGGCGGACCCATTCTCTGGGTCATCATGGCCCTTTCGGTGGTCGCCTGCGTAATTATCATTGAGCGCTTTCTCTATCTCCGCCGCATTTCCGGGGACGAGACTAAGCTATTCGTACGCATCAAGGCGAGTCTGTTGGAGGGTCATTACAACGAGGCTCTTTCCATCTGTGATCAAAACCTCTCGCCCTTTTCCACGCTTTTGCGGATCGGGATCGAAAACCGTCATCTGGGCGAGGACGTACAGCGGGATGTTTTAAAAGACGCCGCCGCCCTGGAGGCCCCCGCCCTCGAAAAGGGACTCTCCGCCCTGGGGACCATCAGCACGATCTCGCCCCTGCTGGGTCTTCTGGGTACCGTTACCGGCACCATGGGAGCCTTCGGCGTTCTGGGCAAGTTCGGCGCGGTTAGCGATCCGGCAGCCCTGGCCAGCGGCGTCTCCGAAGCTCTCATCACCACCGTCGGCGGCCTGGTTGTGGCTGTTCCCGTGGTGATTTTCTACAACTACTTCGTCACCAGGGTTAACCGCATCCTCACCATACTGGAGAGCAGGGTGAACACCCTCGTGGTGCTCATCAACACAAAGAACGGCCTGACCGAGAAGAGCGGCTCGGAGGGCCTATGAGTTCGCGCCGGCTGGTCAAGAAAACGGGCATAGACATGACGCCCCTCATCGACGTCATTCTGCAGCTCATTATTTTCTTTATGATTACCACTACCTTCAGGGCCGCTCCGGGCATAAGCCTGGACCTGCCCGGTTCCCGGACCGCCCAGTCGGTCTCCTCCACAGCCTTGAGCGTCGTCGTCATGTCGGAAAACGAGATTTACGTCGATAAAACCAGAACCAGCCTGGAAGGCCTGGCCGACACCCTTAAACAGCGGGTGGCCGGCTCGGATTCGGGCAGCCTCCGGGCGGTCCTGGAGGGCAGGGCGAGCGCCTCGTATCAGCTTATCATCTCTGTACTCGATGCCTTTAGAATGAACGGCATAGAGAACGTCGGCCTCATAACCCGCAAGGAAAAGGCGGTTCGATGAATCCAACCAGAAGCTATGCCGAAAAGCAGGAGCGAAAGCGCAAACTCACTTCCCTCGGCATAACAGCGGGACTCTATCTGCTCGCCTTCGCGGTTGGGCTTGCCCTGGAGATACTCAATCCCAGGGAAGAAGACTTTTCCAACATGACGGTGATGATCACCATGCCCGGACCTACCACCAATGAAATTGGCCTGGGTTCTTTCAAACCCTCCGAAGAAGGGGAGACTGCTGATAAAATAGAGCCTTCGGCGCCCAAAAAGACCGAAGCGGTGCTGGACAAGGCCGAAGCTCCCAAGGTGGAAAGCCCCAAAAAGCCCGTTGAAGAGGCGTCGCCCAGTCCCTCCAGGCTGGAAACGCCCGCTGCGCCTCCTCCTCCCCCGGAGCCTATACCGGAAGCCGTGGTAGCCGTCGCCTCCCAGCCGATCCCGCCTGATCCAGGCGCGGCCTCGGCAGTCCAGGCCGCCCAAGCCGCCTCCGTACCTGAGTCTACGACCCAGGAAGCGCCTCCGGCCGAGCCCTGGGTGCCCGGGCAGAGGGAGCAGGGTTCCCACATCAGCCAGACCTCGACAATGCTCTATGTTCCCGGAAAGGGGCTTGTGCCCTATTCAGGCGATACGGTCACCATACGCAAGTCCGAAAAGGGAAGCTCGTCAGATACGACGCTGGGCGGTTCCCAGGGAACGGTGGGGCAGAATATCTACCAGCCTGTCTACTCCAGCCTCCCGCTGCCCCGCACCGTGCCGGCAGCGGTCTATAACGCGATTCCCGATCTGATTATGCCGCCTAACGTGGTGATTTACTCGGCCCAGGCGCGCAAGCGGGCATTTACCGCCTATTACGAGTTCGACGGTTCTGCTTACAGGCTTAAGACCGAGGTTCCCCTTGAGCAGCGGGAGCCTCTCTGGCAGATTCTGGAGGACGCGGGCTATGACCCCGCAAAGTCCGAATACCGGGAGAGCAGAAAGCTCAATCCTGTGGTGATCGGCTTTACGGTGACCAAGGACAATCAGCTTCGAGGAGCCGAGATCCTCCAGTCCTCCGGGGATTCACAGATAGATCAGGCTGTGCTCTACGGCTTCAGGCGCTCGGTGTTCTGGAACAAGACCGGCGAAACCGTGCCGGGGCGCTTTACCTATCGTTTTTAACGCTTTGTCGGTCTGAGTATCAGGACAGGTAGCTCTCGTAGAGTCGGGCTTCAAAAAAGGCATCCACCACCTCGGGAGCGAACTGTTTGCCCCGCTGCTCGCGTATTTCCTTCAGGATCTCATCCATCGGCATGGCTCCGCGGTACGGCCTCGTCTGGGCCATTGCATCGAAGGTGTCGGCCAGGGCTATGATTCTCGCCAGGGGGTCGATATCCTCGCCGGCGATGCCGTCGGGATAGCCCCGGCCGTCCCAGCGCTCGTGATGATGCCGCACCCCATTCACCGTCTTGGCGAATAGTTCGACGATGGAGAGAATCTGTGCTCCAATAATTGGGTGCATCTTTATCACTTCGTTTTCGTCGGGCTCCAGGGGTCCGGACTTGTTGAGAATCCGCTCGGGGATGCCGATTTTACCGATGTCGTGAAGCAGGGCGGCGATCTCCAAGGCTTCCATCTGGTCGGCGGGCAGGGACAGCTTTTCGGCAAGCCTCAGCGAAAGATTTTTAACCCGCTCGCAATGACCCTGGGTGTACTGATCCTTGGCTTCTATTGTCTCGGCAAGCGCCTGAACCGTCTGCATGTTGGCGGTCTTGAGTTTTCGGTAGGTTTCATTCAGTTCCAGGGCGGTGGATTCGATACTCCGTTCCAGGGATTGTCGGTATTCCTCTTTTTTTCTGTCCAGTTCGAACTTTTCCCGCATAATTTCCCTGTAGCGGACAGCCTTGGCAATAACTTCGGCGATGTGCTCCAGGCGGCTGGGTTTTACCAGATAATCGAAGGCTCCGTTTTTCATAGCGTCCAGGCCGGTGCTAAGGTCGTTGTAGGCGGTGAGCATGACTACCGGCGTTAACGGAACGAGTTCCCGAATTCTGGGAAGGGCTTCCTTTCCCGACAGAACGGGCATGCGAATATCCAGGAGAATGCAATCGGGTTCCAGTTCGGCGGAACTCAGCAGACCAAGGGCTTCCTGTCCGTTGCTGGCGAGGCGAACATTGAAATCAAGCCTCTCGAGACCAAGGGAAAGAACCTTCCTGATGGCCGGATCATCATCGACCACAAGAATTGTGCGCTGTATGCTGCTTGTCATGTTGTCCTTCCATCATTGCCCGGCGGACTTCCGCCCCCCGGATCCTTTTTTTAATCGGCGACGAAGCCCATTTATAAAAAACTTCGGTATAAGAAAGGGCACCGTTTTTCGATACGCCTCATAACCATTGAAAAGCCTGGGAAAACTATAGCGATCCTGTACCGCAATCAGCAGGAAGTTGAAGAATAGCACGAGAAGCGAGGAGAAAATAGTGGAAACAAATCCCCGGATGACACCCAGGGACAGCACATACAAGGCCAGCCACCAGAACCCGGGATGTCTGCAGATTCCGTAGGAGCCCCAGCTGACCGTATCCTCCTCTTTAGCCTTGCGGTTTTTCTTACCCAGGGCAAGTTCGAAAAAGACGGTCCAGAGCAGCATCAGCGCAGATCCCAGGGCGAGGGAGAGAAACAGGTAAAACAGGACAGGCCGCTCGGTAAAAAAAACAACCGCCCTGGCGGATGCCGCAGGCTGCCCGAGCGTTCCTGCTGCGGCTGACACGCCGCTCTCCGCGGCCTCTGCCGCCAGGGGGCCGGCCTGAATAAGCGCTACCGCGGCAGGGTAGGCTAGGAGCGCGAGAGCGGCAGCGACCAGGGCATAGCCAAGGCCTCGGATCGCCTTCGAAGCCTTTCTTCCCCTTACTTCCAGGAGCTCCGACAGGATAAGAAGAGAAAAACCCGCCATTATCGAAGAATTTAGTACCATTGCGTTACATATTGTGCTACAATACCCCGAGTTTTACCAGACATCCGTTATAAGCAGGGGATTCCGGCATGATCCTGGACGCTTCGTCGCTGATTCCAGCGCTATCCTTCATCATATACATCGTCTTTATTGTCTTCGGCCTTTACAGCCGCAAGGACAAAGTGGACGGGTCCTTCCTCCAGTACATGTTTTTCATGGCCTTGTGGAGTTTCGGCTCTTTTATGATGCACGCCGATACCGGAATATTCACTCCCTTGCTCTGGAACAAGGTAATGCTGATGGGGCTTTTCGGCGGCCCCATATCCTTCCTTGCCACGATGATCCACCTTTCGGGCACGGAAAAGCGCCGGTACAGGGTGTTTCTCTACGCGGGCTACATCATTTACATATTCATGGCCTACCTGAACCTGAGTTCCAAGGTGGTCACCGCCGCGGGCTTCGACAGCGAGGGCTTCTACTATATTCTAGGCCCCGGCGCGGTCGTCTCCTATTCACTGGCATATTTCTTCTTGGGTCTTTCGATTCTCCTTCTGGCCCGACAGCTCATGGAGAGCGAAAACCGCTTCAAGCGAAAAACCTTAAAGCTGCTTATCTACGGAGCGGTCATCATCATAGGCGGCGTAGCCGTCAACCTGTACAAACCGCTGGGCAGATACCCGATAGATCTCATGGCGGCCACGATAAACGCTGCGATCATTTTCTTCGCAGTCTACAAGTACAGGCTTATCCATTATTCCTCCACGGTGCTGAACATTCTGCTTACTTTTTTCGTTTCTCTATTAACCGGAGCCCTGTTTCTCTTTTTCTTCGTGCCTATCTTTCACCTCAACAATAATATTCCATTTCCCCGAGTTCTTCTTTTAGCCCTCATTCTCGGTTTTATCACCTCCATCGTCCTCTCGCCCCTGCGGACGACAACCCTGTCGTTTCTCGAGCGGATCTACGGAGGCAAGACCTTTACCTATTACCAGAGCCTGCGGGTTTTCTCGGCCAGCCTCACCTCAATCGTGGATTTGGAAACCCTGGGAAACCTCACTATCGAAAAGATAATGTCCACCTTCGGGCTGGAGTGGGCATTAATGCTGGTCAACGATTTTAATGACAGAAATTACAAAGTAAATGTGGCCAAAAAGCTGCCGTTCGCCGGCGGCCTGATCGAGGGGCAGGACCAAACCATCAGCTTGAAGCGGGGAAGCGAACTGGTGCGAAGCTTTACCGTTCACCAGGGAGCCGACAAGAGCGACGTCCAGTATCTGTATCAGCCCCAGCGGATGATCGATATACCTCTGGAAAAAGGCAGTTTCGGCGAGACACTCAAGGCCAGCCTCGTGCTTCCTTTAAAGTTCAAGGAGCGGCTTAACGGATTTATCGTGTTGGGTCCCCAGGTGGACAAGGACTACTACAATCAGTTCGACATCGAAATGCTCCAGCTTTTGAGCGTCCAGTGTTCGGTAGCCTTGGAAAACGCCATTACCTTCGAGCGTCTGCGACAGCAGCAGAAACGCCTGCAGAATATCAACAATCAGCTGGAGATAAGCAGAAACAAGCTTGAAGCCTTTTTCGACGGAATAACCACGCCCATATCCATTCAGGACATCAACTACAACATAATCGAAGTGAACTACGCGGCCCGGCGCTATTTTGAAAAGTCGGCCGAGGAGCTTATCGGCAACAAGTGCTATAAAGCCTTTTTCAACAGGGACAGGCCATGCATCGAATGCCTGGCCCAAGACTGCCTCCATACGAGGCTGCCTTTCAATGCCGAGCGGCAGGACGTCAAAGGCCTGTTGACCTTCTCGCTCAATTTCTATCCCATCTCGGTGCCAAAATCATCCTCGCCGATTTTTCTGGAATTCTTCCAGGACATCACCAAGCAAAAAACCCTGCAGGAAGAACTCGTGCAGTCGGAGAAGTTGGCCGGCATCGGAACGCTGGTGTCGGGCATCGCGCACGAGATCAACAATCCCCTTGGCGCGATTTTAGGCACCGCAGACCTTATGCTTCCCGAGACGCCTTAGGACACCAGGCTGCGCAAATATGCCCAGGATATAATCAGATACTCGCAAAACGCCGCCGAAGTAATACGGGACCTCATGACCAATTCAAGAAAGACCAATA
>JAVEYV010000121.1:0-6918 GCA_034003305.1 Spirochaetia bacterium
TATCGGCCAATCGTAAAAAAGTTCGTTGCCGATCTCTCCGGAAAAATATCCAACTCCTTTTTTCAAGCGGACATGGGGAAGCTCGTGATTCTTGGTCGATCTGCCCCGGACAAGAAGACCGCCATTGTCGTAACCGTTGATGCCGGCGATCGTTTTAATAAGCTCGCTTTTGCCTGATCCCGCGGAACCAAGGACACCAAGGCATTCTCCCTTATAGAGATCGAAGGAAATATTGTAATAGCTCCCTCGCTTGGAGAGATCCTTGGCGGATAGTATGATTTCTGCATTATCAAAACTGTTTTGAATTCTTTGTATTTTTTCCTGCCCTTGCGTGTCCTTTCCAACGATCATCCGTACAAGCTCGGATTCCGTTACTCTGTTGGTCGCCATATCATACTCGCCCACCTGCCGGCCATCCCGGAGCACTATCACTCTGTCCATGTATTCCATGACTTCCTGCATAATGTGCGTGACGAATACGAAGGAACAGTGTGCCTTGAGCCGTACGATCTCGCTTAACAGCTCCTGGCGTTCTTCTATATTCAAAGGCGCTGTCGGTTCATCGAGGATGATCACAGAATCGGCATCCTGCCTATTCTGTTCCAACCTGATATTCACCACGGCCCTGGCTATTTCCACCATTTTTTGAACGGAGAGGGAAAGATCAAACATGAAATCCTCAAGATCACACTTGATGTGGAATTCATCAAGGATCTCCCGGGCGGCTTTTTTCATTTTAGGAATCTGAAGACCGAAGGCTCCACCATATTTTTCTTCGTTTCCCAAAAAAAGAAACTGGTATACTTGAAGGCTCGGCACTACCCCTCGTTCTTGATAGACAATTGAAATGCCCTTTTTTGCCGCATCCTTTGGATCCTTGGGAAAGGCTGCCTTTTGGCCGTTGTCGTACCATTCTCCATTGTCCGGGACATGGATCCCTACAAGGCTTTTCATAAGGGTGGTTTTCCCCGCGCCGTTTTCCCCCACGACGCCAACGATCTCATTGGGGAAAATCTTCAAACTGACGTCTTCGAGGGCGTAAACCTTCCCAAAAGACTTGCATACATTGCGAACGTCTAAAATTGCTGTTGCAGTCCGGTCTACCATAGGCCTCTTCTCTTATAGCAGGCTTTTATCATGCTTTACCCTTGTAGTATTGATAAAACAGGAGGGGCCGGCTGTAAAGACAGTCCCTCCTGTCTATCATTTTTTAATCGTTCTGCAGAATGCGAGCGAAGTGCTCATTACCTTTTTTTTACTCCCAGACTGCCTCGTATTTAAGTTCTTTCGGGAACTTCTTCGCCATCTCCTTGGCTGCCTTCTGGTCGGTCATCCAGCCGATATCGAGGAAGTAATCATAGAGCGCGGCGACATGTTTTTTCCAAGCATCGATGCTGCCGAATTTTTTAAGCTTAGGAATGAAGTAGTAATCATGCGCGCCCAAGACATCTCCCGCACCGGCTGTTCTGTCGTACTTAAGGCCCAGTTCCTTGGTCTTGGAAAGGGACATCAGCCTGTAATCATAGGGGTAGCTCGGATTCTTTTCCTTCATCTGCATAAGAATCTGCTTGAGGTTTTCTTCAAGCGGTCCGGTTTTGAAGCTTCCGTGTTTTGCGATGCCGGCTGCTTCTGCAAGTTTCTCCAATTCACCCGGGCGCCCATAGACGGTAAGCTTTCCAGTCTGAAGCATTTCTTCGGGAGTAGGATACCATGCTCCTACGCACATATCGTAGAGCATGGGCACCAGCCTTCCGCCATAGTAGGGAATTGCAAAACCGGAAGTGACCAAGAATCTTCCCTTTAAAATATCCTGAGCAGTTGTCATTTCCATGTCGCGGGAAGCGGTATAGGCACCGATTTCAACGCCCCGGTCGCGGAGCGCCTTAAGACCTCCGGTTGCCATTGAATCGTTAGCCGACCAGAAGCCCTCATAATCGGTTCTGACAGCTAGCGCAGCCTCGGCGCCGGAACGTCCGCCCTCATATCCCCATTCACCATACTGGAAGCCCATCAGCTGCATCGTGGGATAGTTAAGCAAGGACTGGAATACGCCCAGGTTTATCAGCACCGTGGATACAGTGGCCGCAGACTTGCTGCCTTGCTGGATGTATATCTTGCTCTTTTTAGCCTGCTCCATTTTTTCCATAAGCAAGGTTAAAGGAATAAACGTTTGCTCGTCCGACAGAGGCGTATTGTCCAAGACCCATCTAGGGCCGTAGGCGCCCGGCCATATGTCCCCGGTGTAGCCGAAATAGCTAGCGATGAAAACATTGTTCTTGTTCGCGATTTCGGCAATCTGAGGCATAACTTCAGCGTTCGGACAATTGTAGATAATCGCCTTCGCTCCTGAGGCGATCATGCTTTCGGTGAGTTCAATCCAATCTGCTTGCGTATTCGCCACAGCGCCCTTGAATTTCAGTCCCATCTGTTTGCAGGCCTGTTCGATGGACTGGTACACCATGATGGCGTATTCCTGTCCAAGGTGGAAGGTGATGTGGCCTATCAGAAAGCTCTCTCCGGGCTTTGCGTTTTTATACTTCTGCGCAAGCGCGGGATCGCCCTGGGCAAAAGCGAGTCCACTGCCGCCCACAAGGAGCAAGCAAATGAACATTACACTCAAGAACCTTTTCCTCATTCTCATACCTCCTTGAAACATGAAGACAATCCTCCGAGCCTCAAGCCGGACCATAATCCCTTACGGGACCGCAAGAAAGGCTTAGCAATAAAAAGCCCTTTCTCGTGTTTTTTTGACACCCTCCTTCCCCGACCTCCGCCGTGCTCACCCGCTTGTTATCCATCAAATGGCCAGGCTGCAATGAGCTTTATCATTCGCTTTAGAGCCATTGCTCATATATTGAATTTCTGCTCATCTAGAGCATAAACGAGGTATTTTGCGCTGTCAAGAAAATTATTTCAGAATAACCCAAAATATTATATTACAATGATTAGGATATTATTATATAGATCTCTTCCTGGAAAATAATGAGGCCGTGAAAGAGCAAGTGGCGGGGCAGTTGTCCGTATATTCTTCCAACAAAACCCCGCCATCGAACCAGTGCTTCTAATTACATCGCGAGATATTTTTCAACATTTCCCTTGGTGACGATTCCAAGATCAACGGGGATCAAGGCGGGCAGTTTTTGGCCATCAAGGAACTTGGCGGCAGCTTCTACTGCAGTATAGGCTTGGAGCCAGAAATTCTTGAATACCGTTACATTCAGTTTACCTTCCTTGATTGAAGCCATTGCGTCCTTATTCCCGTCAATTCCGCCAATGAAGATCTTTCCGAGCTTGCCAACCTCTTCTACGGCTTTTACCGCGCCCAAAGCCATTTCATCGTTGCACGAGAATATGATTTTGAGATTGGGATAGGTTATCAGCATGTCCTGAGTAACCTTATAGCCGGTGGCTCTGTCGAACTTGGCTTCTTTTTTGTCGACAATCTTGATGTTAGGGTATTTGGCAAAAGTATCCACGGCCCCCTTGGTCAGATCGATTGTCACCTGACCGCCCGAAGGACCCTGAAGAATGATAGCCTCACCCGAACCATTGGCCAAGCGAGCCAGCTCTGTGGCGCAGAGGGTGGCGCAGGTAATGTTGTCGGCGACTACGAAAGTTTCGCTGTTGGCCCTTCCGCTCTCATTGTTGATCTTTGTGTTGAGATTGATCACGGGAATCTTTGCATTGTTCAGCTCTGTGACTGCCGGGACGATACCTTTCGAGTCTGCGGGGGTAAGGATCAGAATGTCTTTGCGCTTGGCAATAGCCTGCTGCACCAGCTGAATCTGCTCATCGTTGTTGTTCGAAACAATAGGCGCGACTACTTCGATCTGCATTCCGAAGTCTTTGGCTGCGGCTTTGGCTCCTTCAGCCGCCTGTATCCATACCGGGTTTGTTAAATCCTTCAATATCAGTGTTGCTTTTTTTCCGACAGCTCCGGGATATGGTGCGGCAGAAACATTGAAGACAGAGATTGAAAAAAGAACGACCAGGAAAAACACGAAGGCCTTTTTCATTTTCCTTCCTCCTTAAAACTTTATCCATCTCATGCAAATGCATGCTAGGGATTCTACAGTTGGAGATAGTTCGCGTATCGCTGCTTAGCCATTTCGAGCAAGGCTGAAACCACTATGACCAAACCAAACACGGCATCCTGCCACAAGGTTGATACCTTCAGCACATTGAGGCAGTTCATGAGAAATACTATGATGAGGACTCCAATGACGGTATTCCCGACTCCTCCCTTCCCTCCCTGAAGAGATGTCCCTCCTATTAACGTTGCTGCCAATGCCTGAAGACCAAAATTCTTTCCGAGAAATGCCTCTGCGCAATCCAGCCTCGCTACGTATAATAATCCTGAGGTTGAAGCCAGCACGCCGGAAATCATGTAAACGATAATTATCACCAGATCGGTATTTACACCCGTCAGCCGCGAGACCTTTATATTCGCCCCCGTCGAATAGACATTTCTGCCAAATACCGTTTTCTGGAAAACAAAGACGAGAATGAGATAGATAGCCGCGGTGATATATACCAGGTTGGAAATGCCCAGGAAACTGCCGTCAGCGATGATTTTAAAAGCAGGACTGAAATGATAGATCATGGCTCCGCTCATCATGATATACACGGCGCCTCGAATTACCCAGTCCATACCATAGGTCGCGATAAAAGGATTCACTTTCGCCTTAGTGATCAGCAACCCGTTCAACAGCCCAAGGCCGGCTCCTATCAGCAAGCATACGGCGATTCCGAGGAAGATCTGATCCTTGATAATAAGAAAAGCCGCGGCGCAGGTAGAAAAGGCAGCGATCGATCCGAGCGACAGATCCAAACCGCCGGTAATCACCGCCAAGGTCATTCCGAAGCTATAGATCATCACAAAGGGCGCCTGGATCATGATCATGTTCTTTATGTTTTGAACTGGATCCTGGGTAACACTGCTCGACACGATGAGAATCGCAAAAAGAAGTATTATCTTGGAGTAATTCAATGCGAAGCCGAAGATCCTTTTCATTGGCTTACCCTTCTCTTTTCTTCCGCCTTTCTCCGTTCATTGATAGAGACGTCTCCGATAATCGCTATAAGTATTGCAGCTCCAATAAGCGCATACTGCCACGCAGGAGTAAATCCGAGCATGCTTAAACCGTTTTTTAAAATCGCGAGGAACATTGCCCCGATGAGCGTACCCAGCAAGCCTCCTTTTCCGCCCTCGAAGGGAGTTCCTCCAATTAATACCGTGGCAATTACGCTGAACTCGTAACCGTCTCCGATGGTTGCGTTGCCGCTATTGGCCTTGCCGGCCATGAATATTCCGCCTACGGCCGCCAGAACCCCGGCAATCACATACGTTAGCAAAAAGACATTCGAAGTCTTGATTCCCGATAATCGCGCAACTTGTTCCGACCCGCCGATGGAATATATTTTGTATCCAAACTTTGTCTTGGTAGAGATAAAAAACATAATTATCAACAGAATCGCTGCAAACCAAACGATGAAAAAAAGTCCGAAAATCTTGCCGGTGCCGATGAACAGCAAAACATCGCTTTCACTGCTGATTATGTCTCCATTGCATGCGACGAGAGCCAATCCTTTTGCTATGCTCATCGTCGCGAAGGTCGCGACAAAGTGATTGAGGTTCAATACACCAACTAGATAGCCGTTTAAGAGACCTATAGTCGCGCCCGCGAGAAGCCCTCCCAGGAGGGCGAAGACTATATGAAAGCCATAGGATAACAACAGTGTCGTGACTATCGATGCCAGCGACATGACCGATCCGGCGGACATGTCGATTTTTCCCATTAGAATAACCAAGGTCATGCCAGAGGCGACTACCATTAGAATTAAAAGATCTTTCAATACATTGTGGAGATTATACCAGCCGAAGAATCCCTCTGCGGCAAAGGACATGAAAACGCCTAGAATTAATACTCCGACGAGAAGGCCCGTAATATCTTTGTATCTTGAGTATTTTCTACTATTCAAGATAAGCCCCTCATGCTCATACACATGCCGCAAGAATTTTTTCCTGCGTCGCTTCGGTTCTTAAGAACTCTGCAGTCACCTTGCCGTCCTTAATTGTATAAATTCGATCGCACATGCCAATTAATTCAGGCAAATCCGAAGAAATCATCAATATGGCCTTCCCCTTTTCAACCAATTGACTCATGATTGCATATATTTCAGCCTTTGCTCCTACATCAATGCCTCTCGTGGGCTCGTCAAATATCAGGATTTCACAATCCGCGCACATCCATTTTGCGATAACGACCTTTTGCTGATTGCCGCCGCTGAGCAGCTTTACAAGCTTATTCACCGAAGGAGCCTTAATGCCCAGCTCTTCCTTGTACCTCGATGCGACTGACAGCTCTGTTTTTTTTGAAATAACGGCGTATTTGAATAGTCTCGGCAGCACGGCATGAATGATATTATGCCGTATCGACATTTCCACGATTGCGCCCTCTTCCTTCCTGTCCTCAGGAACCAGGCCTATTCTGAGCCTGGTTGCTTTTCGGGTATTCATTCTGCTGTACTTTTTCCCAAAGATGTACACTGAACCTTTTTCGATTGGATCTTCACCGAAAATTGTCTTGACTATTTCCGTCCGGCCGGCTCCAACCAAGCCTGAAAGCCCGACGATTTCTCCGCGATGTACATTGATATTCACATCAGAAAAACGTTTAGCGCCGAGATTTTCGGTCCTCAAGACTTCTTCGCCATGCGTGTGATACTCTCTTTGATACTGATCTTTGATCTCTCTTCCCACCATCATTCGGATAATCTGATCAATGTCGGCATTTTCTATGCCTAAATGGCCCACGACCTTCCCATCCCTGAGAACAGTCAGGGTATCGGCAATCTGCTTTATCTCTTCCAGTCTGTGGGATATATAAATTATGGATACTCCCTCGCTTCTCAGTT
>JAVEYV010000122.1:0-6857 GCA_034003305.1 Spirochaetia bacterium
CAAGGGCTCAGGCCGTCTCGTCTTGGTTTTTCCCGCGGGGACAAGATTCAGACCCTGGGATCCGGGGTCCAAGAAAGGTGTGCGTGAAATCGCTTCCTATATCAAAAGCTTCGATAATTTTTGCCTGGTGTCAATAAACGGCAATATTCTCAGGATCAATCCCTCCGGCGAAATGGAGGATGACCTTCTTCATAAGGACAAGGTTATCTTCACCGCAAGCACAGCATATAAAAGCGAAGACCTAATCCAGCATGTTAAAGCTTCTCATCATTTTAAAGAGGACAAGAAGCAGGAATTGGTGGATCACATTATGGCAGACCTGGAGAAGATGCACAGCGACGTGGAGAAAAAGAGACTTACCGAGGTTTAAAAAACGCCGATCAACGGCGACCGAAGAGCCGTTTTGCCGGGTTTACACCGAATCGGACAAGAAAATAAAGCCAGGACCAGAGAAATCCCGCCAGATGGGTAAGATGGGCGACCGAACTCCTGAAGCTGAAGAGCTGGGAAGCTATCTCTATGCCGGCGTAGCCGAGGACGAGAATCGGAGCGCGAACAGGTAAAATACCGTATAAAAAAATTTTCGCCTCGGGATTGAGCACCGCGAAGGCCAGGAGCAGCGCGTAGACCGCCCCGGAAGAACCCAGCAGCATCGTATACCACGAACCTGTTGCTACATAAATGCCGAAAGAGGCGATTCCCGCCAGAGTCCCAGTGAGCAGATAGAAGAGCAAAAACTCCTTGCTCCCCATGCTGCGCTCCACCGCGGTGCCAAAGATAAAAAGACCGAGCATATTGACTAGTAGGTGGGTAATATCAGCATGCGCGAACATGTAGGTAAAAACCTGCCAGACGAAGCCTGAGAGCAGGGCCACGGGATTAAGCGCCATGTATACCTTGCTGATGGGAAAAACATAGCCTAATGCGAAGAAGAGTATATTGGCCGCGATCAAATACAAGGTCGCATTGAAGTAGCTGTATCGGAAAGGTTTCCGCAGTGTTGCTAAGGCTGACATTTCTATATGATACGAAATATAAGCCCAAGGGGAAAGACGGCGGTCGTTAAATCCTGCCTACCTGCTTTGTCCGGCCAGCCCCTGGATCATCGCGGTGAGCTGGCTGAGCGTGAAGGGCTTGGAGAGAAGTTCGTTCATACCCGAGGCCTGGCAACGCTCCAACTCTTTCGCCCCTACCCTCGCGCTCATGCCGACAATCTTCGTTTTGGATGAAACCCGGGCAGATCGAATCAGTTCGCTGGTCTTATACCCGTCCATGCCAGGCATGAAACAGTCCATAAAAATAATGGCGAATTCCTTGGCCGAACAGCGGGCCAGAGCTTCCTCCCCCGAAGCGGCGAACTCAGACTCGTATCCTCGAAGTGCCAGCATGCGCCCCATGATATCCCGGTTAGCCTCGCTGTCATCGACAACCAAGATTGCCAGGGCCGCAGAAACCGACTCTGCCCTGTGCTCCTTTGGCTCTTTTTGCACTGCCGCAGGAATCGGCTGTGCTTTTTGGTCTTCCGCAGGCTCAGGGTTTGGCTCATCTCCGGTTTTATCTTCTACAGCCCGAAGATGCGCGAAAAGATCCTTCGGGTCGCCTGAAAACAGTACATCCGGCATGTAGAGCTGGCCCTTGACCGAGGGTCCCTTGAACGTAATTGTCACCGTATCCGAAGGCATTGCGGAAGAAGGCGTGGATGCATGGGCAGGCTCGGCTGCAGACTCGGCTGCCGACTCTTCCATGGTCGCGGTTTGGGGCGGAATTTCCTTGGTCGACGACGCTTCATCGGCCTGCTGAGTTTTCTTAATTTGCTGAGTTTCTTTGGGTTGCTGAGTTTCCTTAGCTTGCTGCGCTTCTTTAGCCTGCTGAGTCTCTTTGGATGGCTGTGATGCTTTGGGCGGTTGCGTCGACCGCTCCCTGGGCAGCCGGTTCATTGGACCGTCGATTACCTCCGGAAATGGAGGCGAGGTTTTTTTCCCCTGCTCCATACTAAGAGGAAATGATAGCTCCACTGCACTGTCCGTATCGACGTTCTTCCTCGAGCCTGCCCTGATCCAGGCAAAAAGGAAAAAAGCCCCGGCCAAAGCCGCGACACCAAGCAGATAGAGCCAGGGGCTTAAAGCCAGCCAGCCCCTGTCCGGGATTGCATGAAGCCTCCACCCTATGCCCTGCAGCGGTAATAGCGATGAAGTCACGCCCAGCTTAAAGGCTGTCGAATCGCCGGCGATCATAAGGCCGGGCAGATCTTCCGCCTCTCCATCGGCAATCGCGCTTCCGCCTTGGACCGCTGTTTCAGACTGTTCTACCGCCGACAGGGCAAAAGCGAAGCCTGGATATAAAGACTCCAGCGCAAAGGCATCGACCAGGCCGTCGAAATCCAGGGTAATGCTGACAAAGCCCCAGAATTTTCCAGCGCTGAATACAGGGTATCGAATAAAGAGTACAGGACCACCATCAAGAGATTCGAAGGGACCTGAAAAAACCGGCGCTTTTCGCTCCATTGCCTGGGTCAGGGCGGTCCGTCGCTCCGGATTGGATAAGAGGTCATGGCCGATAAGAGACTCGCCCTCTTTTTCAGGAAAATGGTAACGGACCAAGGCAGAGGGAGCGATGCTCACCCCGGAGACGTAACTGCGAGAGGTGAGCAAGCCTTCGGCTATTCGAGCAGCCTCGGGTTTGGTTAAATCGGGATTATTGGAAATGGACGAAGCCATCAGCGAAGCTTCTTTTTTAAGCCCATTAAGATTCTGCCCAAGCTCGGCGGCCGCTCTAAAGGCAACACCTGAGCAAAGCGCCCGTTCGGAGGATTGCAGACGAAAAGCGATGCCGGTAAAAACGGCAATGACAGCAGCTGCATAGATCAGGGGCAGAATTAGGCCGTACAACGGTGAATGCTTGGGTCTTTCTGCCCGTAACGGTGTTTCTGTCACATCCCTTTCCTTTGAATCAATATCTTAGCCTGAAAGGAAAAGACCCGCAAGAAAGTCCCGGGGATTTCTTCCCGGAGGTTTTGGTATCCGATACCATGCTGAAAGGGCATAAAAAAGGGGCTGCCCCGGATATATCCAGGCCAGCCCTTCTAAGGCGCCGATCGGAATTGAACCGATGCATAAAGGTTTTGCAGACCTCTCCCTTACCGCTTGGGTACGGCGCCGATGCGGGGCACACTATAGCCTAGGCGCCCCTTCTCTGTAAAGAGCTTTCGGTTTTTGCCTTCAGGAAGCGCTGCCCGCAGGCTGCGCCGAGTCGGCAATCTTCGGCTCCTTCTTTTTCCTGTTACTCGTGTACCACCAGGCAACAAAGCCGCTGGCAATATATATGGTCGAATAGGTTCCCGATACCATCCCGACAAAGAGGGCCAGGGCGAAATCTTTCATGCTTCCGGTGGTGAAGAAAAACAAGGAGAGCACCGCAAGCATGGTAGTGACCGTAGTAATGATTGTTCGCCCAAGGGTCATGGTCAGGGCGGAATCGATTACATCTATAAACTTATCGTTCGGTCGAAGCTTTCTCTGTTCCCGGATACGGTCAAACTGCACAATAGTATCATTGACCGAGTATCCTAGAATGGTAAGAATGGCGGCTATAGTCATGGAGCTGAATTCCATTCTCGTCCAGACGATAAATCCAACCATTATTATCGCGTCCTGGGCAATAGCCAGAACCGCACCCAAAGCATAGCCCGATTTGAACCGAACCAGAGAGTACAGGAAGATTAAAACAAGCGTCGCGCCGACCAGCATAAGCGATGTTCGGGAAAGTCCTTGCGAGTACCGGGCTCCGACAAAGTCGGTCTTAAGCACAACTACCCTGTCTTTTCCGAAGGCGGATTCCAGCCCCGAAACCAAAGACTTTCTGGCGGTGGCTGAGAAATTGGGATCCTCGCCCGAGTCTTCAATGCGGATCAAGTATCGCTGGCTGGATTCGGGCTTTAGGGTCTGCACCGAAACTTTGCCTAGGCCAGTGATGGCCTCGCGTACCTGATCGATGGTAGCAAAGTATTCGCCCTCTCCAGAAGCAGCCCTGTGAAGCTTTATAGTATTTTGACTGATCAGGGTGTTCCCTTGGGAGGTGGGGAGAAGGAGGGCTGAGCTTTTAGCCTCCTGTGCCGAATCAATGGATACCTCAACCCCAGCTTCGGCGGATAGGGCCTGGGCCAGGTCTTTAATCGTACCGTAGTTTTGATAGCTCAAGACAACGGTGCGCTGCTCGATCTCCGCTCCTGAGAAAACCAGCGTAAAAGCATCATCGGTGATTCTGAGCTCAGCATTGCCCTTGCCGGAATACCCAACGCTTCCCACTGGGTAGGCAAGCTGGACTGTCTGGTTAATTCCAGCCTGAAAATCGACACCAAGATTAAAGCCTTTGCCGATATATCCAAAAATACTGATAAGGATCAGAACTCCGGAAAGAATGAAAGCCGGCACGAAAAATCGGCTGAATCGAATAACGCGCTTCATTTACTTGATCCTCCAGCTGATGGAAACATCCTTTCGCTTAAGAATGTCTGTTCCAAAATCAAAGACGAGCCTGGACACAAAGAGGGAAGTAAATAAACTGGTCATATTACCGATGGCCAAGGAAATGGCAAATCCCTGGATTGCTCCGGAGCCTAGCTGAGCCAGGAAGATGGCTGCGATAATAGTTGTAATGTTCGAGTCCATAACCGCCCAGAATGCTTTTTGGAAACCAGAATCGATGGCAGCCTTTCTAGACTTGCCTTCCCTCAACTCTTCCTTGATACGCTCGAAAATAACCACGTTGGCGTCTACAGCCATGCCCACAGTGAGAACAAACCCTGCAAGAGAAGGCAGGGTGAGGGTGAGCTTGAAGGCTGTGAGCACCGAGAGCATGACGTAAAGGTTGATTACCTGAGCCAGGGTGGCATTGACGCCCGCACCCCGATAGAAGGCGAACATAAAGACAAAAACCGCCAGAAGGCCGACAATGATCGCCCGCTGTCCCTGGGCGATGGAGTCCTCGCCAAGAGAAGCGCCGATAGCCTGCTGATTGGCCACACTCAACGAGAGCGGCAATGCCGCTGTCCTCAGCAGTGTAGCAAGGTTTTGAGCTTCCAGGGCGTCGAACCCGGAAATTCGTACGGATTCCCGAATCGGTTCCTGGATGGTGGCATAGGATTTAATCCTGTCATCAAGCATAACCGCCAGGGGTTTGCCCACATTGGCGCTGGTCAACTCGTAGAAGAGATCTCCGCCGTCCTTGTCGAGCACGAAATTCGTCTCGGGCCGGCCGGTAATAGGATCGCTGGAGACAGTGGCGCTTTGTACATGGCTGCCATCGAGTCCGGGCTTTGCCTCGAGCACCAGGTATCGTCCGGTAAACTCGTCCAGGCCGTAGTTGTCCTTGGTGTAAACCCTCCGGATGATCTTTCCCTCGGGAATTATGCCAGGTTCGGAGACGGTCATGCTGCGCTCGTCAACCCCCAGGGGATTGGTGGCCAGATAGGCATCAAGGGCGCTGCTGGCTTCGGAGTCTACAATATAGAAAGCCAGATTGCCCTTGCCCATGATAATGGAGTTAATCCGCTCGGGATCTGCGGTTCCGGGGATTTCGACGTAGATCTGATCCTCGCCCTGACGGCGGATAACCGGCTCGGTAAGCCCGAACTGGTCGATACGACTGTTGAGTACCTCAACAGCCCGCTGCATGGCATCCTCGCGGTCCGCCGCGTTAAGGTCCTGGCCCAGCTTTTCGGCGAGGGCATCCATATCGGCCTGGATGACCACCGACATGCCGCCGGCCAGGTCCAAGCCGAGCTGCAGCGCGTTGCCATGGCGTTTCTTGAGCTCGAGCGAGCGCTCCCTATACTTTGCTTCGACAGCGTCGAACATGGAACGTTCGCTGGAAAACGCTGCAAGGATAGTTGAAGCATTCCACTCGCCTGGGAGGGACTTCTTTCTGTCCTTGTAAGCTTTTTTCGCTACCTGAACTACAAGCTCGTACTGCCTTGTCAATTCGGCACTATCCCCGGCCAAGGCCTTGGCCTTGATGTCGGTAAGCGCCGAATACGCCATTCTGCGGGAAAAGTCCCTGATCTGCTCGCGGGATCCAACAGCCACAGCCTGATCCTCTTTTGGGGTCAGGAAGTACCAGTGAATCGTCGGAAACAGAAAGGCGAAAGCGACGGCAATCACCAGGATTACGATGATCAGACGACGGATTTTACTCATTCCGGTAACTCCACTTTAGAATCGCACAGCCCGAGACCGATTCGCAGCGCTTTTGCACAAAGGCTTTAGCCCTCAAAAAGAGGACTAAGGGCTGACGGGAATCGAGCCTTCGAGGCTATTTCTTTTCTTCTTCGGACTTTTCTGCTTTTTCGGCTTTCTGAGGCTTCTCTGCTGCGGGAGCGGGCTCCTCGGCGGCTTTTTCCTCAACTCTGGCGGGTGCCACAGTAGCGATGGCTGACTTGGTAAACTCGATTCTGCAGTCATCGTCTACCTTTACCACTACCGTGGTTTCCTTGACCGCATGCACCATGCCGTGGATACCGCCGATGGTAATGATCTTATCGCCCTTCTTGACGGCTTCGATCATCTTCTTCGCCTCTTTCTGTTTTTTATTCTGAGGCCGAATGATGAGGAAGTAAAACACCACGAATACGAGGCCGAAGGTAACGAGGGTAGAAACCATCTGACCGCTCGAACTGCCTGCCGCGGCCTGGAGAAGCACCAAGCCCTGGGAGATAGAATTCATATTCAATCCTTTGAGTAAAGATTCGAAAAAAACTAGCACGGATAGCTAAGACTCGTCAAGCTGAAGGCTTAGCCTGCACCAAGCGAAGAATGCGCTTAGGCGCTGATGATCGTGCCAGCCTTGCCGTCCACGGCAAG
>JAVEYV010000123.1:0-6760 GCA_034003305.1 Spirochaetia bacterium
CGTACCTTTTTTCATTAAGAGCCGTGCTTTTGGATAAAATACTGAGCCAAGGACTGGTTGGCTTGTTGCTTGAGCAATTTGTTAAGAGAGAATTCGATTATGAAAAAACTCCCGTTCCAACAATACTTAAATCTAGAGAGTATAATGACATGCATAGAGATGAAAAAGAAAGAGCGAAAATAATATACGAATTACGGGAGAGATATGCTAAGGAACAAAACTGTCCTGCTAATGATATGCTGCTAAACAAGGATCTATTGCGTATTGCCAGAGATCTAACATTGATAACATCAATAGTCCCCGACAAAAGAATCGATCAAAATAGGTTTTCTAAAATGATTGATGAGATTAGCAGAGTATTTGAAGAAAAGACGAATTAACAACAAAAATTTTTGAGCTGCAAAGGGATTGACTTTTGTATTTAAAAAGTACGAGATAAAAAAAGATAATACGTGGATACGAGTGAATAATGACCTACCTACGGTGCACGATGTCGTAAGGTTTGAGATGCAATGCAATTATGCTATTAGGCTCGCAGATGAGGTGAAGAATGCGTGACATTATCTATTCTTTATTGCTGGTCTTGGCCGGAATATTTTCTGTTGTATGTGCTGCGTTTGATTTTGATTGGTTTATGAATCATAGGAAGGCTCAGTTTATCAGTAAGAGAATTGGCAGAATGGGAGCCAGGATCTTTTTTATTGTCTTAGGAGTAATAATTATTGGATTTGGCACTGTTTCTTGGTACTTTATCAAGAAATCCTAGGAGTATCGAATGGTTCATAAAGGGAATCCCATGAATACTGAGTTGGCTGCATTGGTTAAAAAAGGAATTTTTCGTCTAATTATCGGCCTAGTCTTAATTGGATTACTGGTATTCTTGCCGGCGGGCAGCCTGTTTTTTTGGAATGGCTGGCTCTTGCTCATTACTATTTTTCTTCTAATATCATATGGCTTTTTATGGATGTATAAAAACGATCCAAAATTACTGGAACGAAGACTGCGTGCCAGAGAAAAAGAGAAGGCGCAAGTAGTCTTTATAGTGCTTTCATCGGTATCGATATTGGGAATATTTATGCTGCCGGGCTTTGATTATAGGTATGCTTGGTCACGAGTCCCATTGGCAGCTGTGGGCTTCGCAGAGGTAGTATTTATCTATAGTTACCTTTTGATGTTACGGGTAATGAAGGAGAACAGGTATGCATCGAGGGTAGTAGAAGTTGAGGAAAATCAGAAAGTAGTGGATACGGGGATGTATAGTATTGTGCGTCATCCTATGTATATGGCGATGAGTTTATTCTATATGAGCATATCCGTAGTCTTGGGATCATATACAGGTTTAATCCCCGGGATTATGCTTCCATTCTTACTTACGATACGGATAAAGAATGAAGAAAAGGTATTGGAAGAAGCATTGGAGGGATATAAGGAATATAAAGAGAAGGTAAAATTCAGGATGATACCGTATATATGGTAGCTGCAGGCTTACTGCATGCTTCAACATAAGGAGGGTGTGCGATGAAAAGAAATGGGGTCCGTGTTCTTGCAGTGCTTTTGCTTGTTTTTGCGACAGGCAGTTGCAGTACTCGGTATGGAGCGCCTTTAGGCGTAAATGTAATTAATGAAGCAGAATATATCTGTACGGATGATAGTCTGATGAAGGTACGCTACTATAGCTTAACGGACAATAGCTTGTATTTTGTCAAAATTGTAATGTCAGATGGTAATGAATATACCTTGCCTCAGGTAATAGCAGCATCCGGTGCACGATATAGTGATGACCGCAACATTCAGTTTTGGATTAAAGGGGATTCGATGACCTTATACTCGCTGGGTGCGAAAGGAGAATGGGAAAAGATAACCGAGGGTATCGTAAAAGAATAAGATCAGAAATAACTCGATAGATATGGAGGCAAAGAAATGGATCTGGATCACGAATGCATTGAAGAGTTCCAGACTCAACTAAAGAAAGGCAAGATCCAAAAAGGGTATAAATCTTTGCTTGAGTATCTTTTATACCTGCAGTCCTATCTTAGGAAAAGATACGAAGACTACGATTTTACCGGTACTTTTTACCACGGCTACTTGGATATGTCGTACTTTGCCTTTATCACTCCCGCATTAAAAGAACACAGACTGAAGGTTGCCATAGTATTCAATTATAAAACCTTTCAATTTGAATTATGGCTATCTGGATATAATAAGGATATCCAGAAGAAGTACTGGGAGTATTTTAAAAAAAAGAATATTAAAGGATATTTTTTGCCGGAAACAATTAAAGGATATGATTCCATAGTGGAAGATCATATAGAAGAAGACAGTCTAGATGTAATCGCAACAACAGCACTGATCGAAGAAAGGATTAAGAGATTCATAAAAACTATAGAAGAGAATTTATAAAACGCGGATGATGGTGTGTAGAGGCCGGCTATGTCATGTCGCTATGTTTGAGTTATAGGGTATAAAATGGAACGATTCGCACTTATAAGCGATATAGTGATAAAATCGAGAGGGAAGATGCTCCAATAGGCTACCGGATAATTGTAATCGGTGAATCGATTAAATCAGAGGTGGTGGAAATTCAGGCGGGGTAAACAATGAGTATTTATGTTGTCAGGCATGGAGAAAAAGAAAAAGGCGATTTCTATTCGAATGCGTTGCCGCTTAACGATCAACCTTTAAGTCAGAAAGGAAGAAGCCAGGCACAGCGATTGGTCGGTTTTTTTAAAGAAATCGAAATAGCTTCGATATATATAAGCGAGTATAGAAGAACAGGCCAAACAATAGAGAGGGTGCTGGAGGATAAGGCGCTTGAGCCTTGCATCGACGGGCGTCTTAATGAGATAGACGTTGGGGATACTGAAAAACTGTCCGATGAGGAAATCAAAGAGCGATACCCGGCATTTTGGATGATGTATCTTGAGAGAAAAGCCGATTTTAGATTTCCCAACGGAGAATCGGGTGAAGAGGCAGGATCGAGGATTTTCAGCTTATTCGAATCGCTCGATGTAAAGAGAAACCACATCCTGGTATCCCATGATGGCATAATACGTACTTTGCTCTGTAAGGTATTGATGATTCCGACATACAGGCGACACCTTTTCCAGATTGATACTTGTTCCATTACCGTCTTCAGCTATGTTGATGAATTTAGATGCTGGGCAATTCCGAAGATCAATATGACCTTGCAGGGCAACGGTTAAATATCTATCATAAAGGAATAGAAAATGAAGATAGCAGCGGTAAACGGCAGCCCCAGGGGAATAAAGAGCAATACTAAGGTAATGCTGGATGCGATACTCGATTCGTATATCAAAAAAGGACACCGTATACATACAATCAATCTTTCGGAATACGAAATCAAGTATTGTAAGGGGTGTTATGCATGCTGGACGACCTCGCCGGGGAAGTGCGTTCATGATGATGATGTTCGTGAACTATTGGAGATTATGCGAGATGCGGATTTATTGATACTTGGTTCACCCCTTTACTTCAACAACATTTCTGGGACAATGAAGGTATTCATTGATCGCCTTACCGCGCTAGGCGGGTCGCCGCATAATAAAGGCGAAGAGAAAAACGCTAAAGGCAAACTCATCATTGTGTCCAACTGCGGGTTTCCAATACGTCAGCAGTTCGATGTGATTGCCTTATGGGTAAGGCATTTATCCAATTTGCTCAAATTGGATCTTATTGGAGAATTCTATACCACGAGCGGAAAGGTATTGACTTCGATGGAACCGAACGATGGGATTAAAAGAGAAAAATATGTTGAATATCTTAAAAAGTGCGGTGAATGTTTAGAGCGAGACGGTAAACTGGAGGATACCCTGGCAGCCGATTTGGGGAAGGATGTTAGCAGATACTGACTCGCGGCTAAGGATAGTCCGGCATATGAAAGACTACATGCCTTAAGTAGTAGTGCTAAAATAATAAAATTCATGTATGAGAGTTTTTCTTTATTTCGAACGCTTAGAGGTGTAAAATGATTGAGTATTCAGCTGCGACGGAGATTAGAATAGACTGGAGCGATCTGGATGTGCTGGGACATGTAAATCATCTTGCGATTATGAGATATATCCAGACGGCACGAGTGCTTTATTTTGAATTGCTGGGCATGTCCGCCCGGGTCAAGGGATTGCATGTCGGACCGATAATGGCTTCTGTAAGCGCCCAGTTCAAAAAGCAAATACTGTATCCCGGAACGGTCAGGGTTTTATCGACAATAAATGAATTAAAAACGACGAGCTTTCACATGAAGCATTATATTATTGATGATGAGGACGATATTGCCGCTGAAGGGCATGATGTTCTTGTAATGTTCGATTTTCTTACTAATGACAAGCATGGTATTACCGATGACCTTCGCGGGAAAATTGAAGCGATAGAAGCAAACAGAAAGATATTCACCAAGAGGGTTTGATGTATGGCAATAATAAAAAACAGTAATGCAAGAAAAAGAATTTATTCGATTACCTTCGGGACTGTGTACCCTTTATATGTGCAAAAAGCTGAGAAAAAAGGAAGGACTGGTGAAGATGTCGACAGGATAATCTTCTGGCTGACAGGGTATGATAAAGAATCGTTAAAAATGCACATTGATAAGCACAGTGATTTTGAAACATTTATCAGGCATGCTCCGAATTTTAATCCTTATGCGGCTAAGATTACAGGTGCCATCTGTGGGTATCGAGTGGAAGAAATTGAAGATGAAATTGAACAAAGAATTCGATATCTGGATAAATTGATCGACGAACTCGCGAGAGGGAAGGCGATGGAAAAAATTTTGCGGAGTTGACCAGTGAGTGGGAGGTGAAAGATATGCTTGATATGAAGGAACTTATTGAGCTTACTTTGCACTATGGCGGAGAGTACGGGCTTAATCATACAAAGCGAATACTAAAAATAATCGACTTTATTGGAGAAAAGTATAGCTATAATAGAGAAGTAGTCGATATCGCAGCATATTTACACGATTGGGGCGGCTATGCCCCGTGGAAAAAAGAAAATGTTGATCATGCGATTCGATCCGTAGAAGCAGCAAGGGAATATCTTGGCGAAAGATTTATAAACGAAGATCATATAAAGCATATTCTGGAATGTATTGAGAATCATCATAACGGCAGAAAAAATAAAAGCATCGAGGCTCGGCTTTTAAGCGACGCCGATGGAATAGATTTTATTGGGACAATAGGATTCGCGCGGGAGTTCTCGACCAAGCCAAGAGAGCTAAAAAAAGCCTTCGAGTCTGCTAAAGCACGTATAGATAAGGTAAAAGCCGTAATTTGCATTGAGGAATCAGAACCCATTGTCAAGGAAAGAATAGAAAGGATGACACTCTTATTCAAGCAATTTGAAGAAGAGACGTGGGGCTTATTCTGATGAATTAATGCACTATAATAAAATGGTATGCACGGCAATGATGATATCCTGTAATGGAGAAGGCGATGGACGACACGATAATCAAGACTCAGCGCTTGGTGCTGCGGTATCAGAGAAAATCGGATATAAAATTTTTAGTGGATTTCTGGATGGATGAAGAGCATACTAAGTTCACCGGCGGACCGAGAGACAAGATGTTTTTAATCGATGAATTCAGGGAGGTTGCTGAGAATCCGAGGGGGCTCGAATACGATTTATGGCCGCTGGAACTCAAGAATTCACATGAACTAGTCGGGCAAGCCGGCTTTATTCCCAAGACTATCAAGGACAACGAATATGTCGAACTAAATTACTATATCGATAAGTCCAAGTGGGGGAAGGGATTCGCGAAGGAGATCGCGAAGGCCTTGATAGAATATGGCTTTACGGTAAAGAAACTCGATAAAATAATCGCTATCATAGACCCTGAAAACGAGGCTTCTAAGGCTGTGGCCAAGGCCTCGGGCATGAAATACTGGATCAATGAGACAAGGTCGGGAAAAATCAAGAGCGTATACTGTATCAAGAACGAATCGAAATGATCGGTGATATTCATGCAGGAATATAAGAGAACTACTCCTGACTTTTCTCTGTGCGGATTGAACTGCGTATTGTGTCCAAGACACAACACAGACGGGTCTTCGCGCTGCCCGGGCTGCGGGGGGCCGGAGTTCAATTTGAAACATCCGTCATGTGCGGTGATACGCTGCAGCAGAAAAAACGGGAATGTGGAGTACTGTTTCGTCTGCGAAAAATATCCCTGCGAGAGATTTTCGCGGATAGACGAAGACGGTAAGGATTCATTCATATCCTACCGCAATGTGTTGGCTGATAATGATATGGCCAAGTCGGACTTGAAGATTTACTTACGGGATCTCGAGAAGAAAAATAAGTACTTGGAATACTTTTTAACGACTCATAACGACGGACGGTCTAAGGGTTTTTTCTGTCTGGCGATCAACCTCTTGGGGATTAATGATCTTGATGAAATCATTGGAATCGTGAAAGAAAAAGAAAAGCACCAAAAGCTGGAAACGGATACGGTAAAGGGATTGTTTTACGAGAGGGCGAGAGCCAGGGGAATAGAGCTTGTATTACGAAGGTAGGAGAAAATGAGAATGAAAGAGCATGACAGGAAAGGTGAGCTATATCACAGGCGAACGAGGATGCTGAAATGCGTGGCGCTGGTGATATTCCTTGCCCTGTTGAGTTCTTGCCAGGCAGAACGAAGGACCATAAGCGTTTCAGGGCTTGGAAAGGTGACCTTCGTTCCTGATACGGTGTCCTTTACGATTACGGTAAAAAACTTGAGTCCGACATTGGAGGAGGCTTCCGCGCT
>JAVEYV010000124.1:0-6749 GCA_034003305.1 Spirochaetia bacterium
GGGTGGAGATAATAAAAACCGTGAGGAGCAGTCTAAAAAAGCGTTTAGCGAAAAATCTAAGTAGGTCCATCAGTCGTTCCGCCCTCCTGGGTGGATTTTAGCACGGGCTTTTTTGTTTCGCATTGTAGTTACAACTCCAGGTGCAGCGACTTTTGCGCTAGTATTGTTTCGCCGCCGAAAGCGGCTTTTGCTTGGGTTAAAAGCTCGTTATGCACGCCCCAGTGGGGCAGGTGAGTGGCGACGAGCCTGCCTGCGCCCGCCGCGAGGGCGAGCTCCCCCGCTTCTCCCGCGCTCATATGCCCAGGAATCTTGCCTTTGTACAAATCGTAGAGGCTGGTTTCGCAGAGCAAAAGGCTGGCGCCTTCCGAAAATGGCACCAGCTCCCAGCTGGGCTCCGTATCACCGGAGTACACCAGGGAAGCCGCGCCGCAGTCGGCGCGGATGGCAAAACAGGGATCAGGGTGGTTTGTAGGCGCGAAGCTGAATCTGAAAGGGCCTATTTCCAGAATGCTATTTCGATCATAGGTTGTGCCCAGTACACAGTCTTCGAAGCTCAGGCGTTCCGTGAAAGCGTATTCGCTGTGGCCGTAGACCCTGAGGGGCTTTTGCCGTCTTTTCAGGTCCATGTCGATCAGCGCGGCGTACTGGAGGCAGCCCAAGTCGGCTATGTGATCTGCATGATAGTGGCTTAAAATGACAGCATCGATATCGGCCAGGGACAAGTGCTCCTGAAGCACCGACAAGGCTCCCGAACCGCAGTCCAGCAGCACGGAAGTATCCTCGGCCTGGAGGAGATAACAGCTGGTCGCCTCCCCGCGGTTAGGGTAAGCGCCCCAATGACCTATAACCGTCAGCGAGAATTCACTCATCGACGCTCCTTATCCAGATAGGGCAGCAGCTCGGTGACATCGCGAATGAGGATAGCGCTGTCCAGTTCCTCAACGCCAAAATCGCCAAAGCGATTTATTATTCGGTATCCCATGCCCACCGTGCTGGCGCCCACGGCGTCATCATAGTAGTTATCCCCCACATACAGGCAATTTTCAGGCTTGACCGAAGCTTTTTCCAGTGCAATATCGAAGATTTTCCGATCTGGTTTTGTCACCCCGACTTCGCTGGATATAACCGTCACTTCAAAAAAATCGATGATCCCCTGCCGCTGAAGAATCGGTCGGGCGCTGGGGTCCCAGTTGGAGATCACCCCAAGCCGGAAATCCCTGTCCCTAAGCGCCTTCAGCAGTTCCGGCACGAAGGGATAGACCAGCCATTCCAGCCTTTTCTCCTCCCAGGCCTTAAGCCATTGGTCGAGGAAGCTCAGCAAATCCCCGTCGATGCCGAGGTACTCGCAGAGCTGGCTGAAATAGCGGGGCATGAATTTTTTAGCGGGGCTGCCAAGCAAGCCGGGATATTCCCGCATAAATCTTTTATCGATAGCGTGAAAGGCTCGTTCTATCTGGCTCTCGTTGCGCGCAAGACCGCGGCTTTTCAGCAACTCGTCAAAAAGCTTCTCCCTCTCGTTATAGAGAAGGGTATATCCAAGATCAAACCACACAAATGCGACAGGCACTAGAGCTACTCCGGGAAAACTAAGGATGTTGTCGCTTATAGAGGATCAAATTGATGCGGAACCTCCAAGCGCCTCTTAAAAATCCATTATACGGGCTGGAGGCGGTAAGTCAACCTCGATTTTACCAACCGTTTCGATATTTTTTGGTCGAATAAGCCTTGCCCGTCGAGCAGATGTAAAGCGCCGACATTAAGTATTATGGGGAGATATTTCCTACCGCTTTCATGGGTGAATCTATCGGTATAAAAATACAGCGTTGCGCGCTACTGCAATAATTACTAAAGACGACAACGCGATTTCAGGATACGCTTAGAGTACGGTTTTTACCCCGTGCTTACTGCATTCTTCGTATTCGAATCTCTATATCTTTTTCTTTCTCTAAAAGCTTCTTAAGGCGAGCGGTATCGCTGCTTCCAAAGTGATAGGGGTAGAGAATCGAAGGCCTAATTCGCCGGGCCGCGGCGGCCGCCTGCTCGGGCAGCATCGTGTAGGGCTGGTTCATGGGCAGAAAGGCTATGTCGATGTGACCGAGATCGCTCATCTCTTGGATATCTTCGGTATCCCCGGCCAGGTATATCCGCAACGATCCAATAGCGATGATATAACCGTTATCCCCTCTGTCCTTAGGGTGAAAATGCGTACGCCCTTCGGTGATATTGTAAGCGGGAACGGCTTTTATTTCGATTTCGCTTTTCCATGCAGGGACCGAAATTTTATGCGTTTCTCCATGGTTCAATACTTCGCCTGTACCGAGTTTGTTTTTAACCGGCCGGGATACAATAAGCCGTGTACCCGGTTTGCTTACCGTCTTTATGACTGCAGCGTCCAAATGATCGGCATGTTCATGGGTGATCAGAATAAGATCGGCCTTAGGATATCTGGTATACACTCCGTAATCGCTCACCGCGTCGATGTATAGTACAAAATCGCCTAACTCCATTGCCAGAGATCCGTGGCCGAGAAAGCTTAATGCTACTGTACCTATCCCAGCATCGAGATAATCGGTTTCCTTGTCGAAGGATTTTTTCGCTTCCATAGATCCTCCTTTCAGGCAGATTAAAAACTCAGCCTCTTCATAAAAGAGTATAGGTCACGCAGGCATTCGTCAACATCGTCCTGGCGCCGCACGCTGATTCGATAAACTTGCGCTGAGCATGGCAGCGCCGCACATTCCACCGCCACACAGGCGCTCCTCCTGTTGGCGATGAGTTTTTTTTCTGATACTCTGGCGCCCATGGATACAGAACAGCGAGTCCGACTGGGTTCGAAGGCTGCGTCGGCCTTTCTCGGCATCGAGTCGGCGGTCAAGGACAGGGCGCTAAGCGCAATAGCGCGGCGCATCGATGAGTCCAGGGCCGAAATCGAGACAGCGAACGCCGCAGACGTCGCAGCTGCGGAGCGCTCCGCCCTGCCGGCTCCCCTGCTCAAGCGGCTCGGCTTCAGCGGCGCTAAAATCGACGAAGCGCTGAAAGGCATTGAAGCCCTCATAAAGCTGCCAGATCCCTGCGGGAAGGTGCTGGAAGCCAGAACCCTGGACGAGGGTCTCCTGCTGCGCCGCGTATCCTGCCCCATCGGGCTTATAGCGACGATCTTCGAAAGCAGGCCCGACGCGCTTGTGCAGATGGCCTGCCTGGCCGCAAAAAGCGGCAATGCCATTGTCCTGAAAGGCGGCAGCGAGGCCCGGGAGACCAATCGGGTTCTCTCGGCGCTCATCGCCCGGGCAGGAGAATCCGCCGGCCTGCCCCCCGACTGGCTCGTAGCCCTGGAAACCCGGGAGGAGATCGGCAGTCTTTTGCGCCTGGACCGCTATGTCGACTTGGTGATCCCCAGGGGATCGAAGGAGTTTGTCGCCCGTATCCAGGCCACGAGCCGAATACCCGTCTTGGGGCACTCGGATGGCGTCTGCCACATATATCTTCATAATGATGCCCAGCCGGCCATGGCCAGCGCCATCGTCATCGATTCCAAAACCCAGTATCCAGCCGCCTGCAATGCCGTCGAGGTATTGCTCGTTCATAAGGACTACGCCGAGCGGGGGCTTCTGTCCATCCTCCTTGATTTGACCGAGGCCGGGGTTGCCCTCGACATCTGTCCCCGCAGCGAGGCTCTGGTTTTGCGGGAAGCGGCAAGACTGGGCGCGGAGCCTGCAGCCAGCCTCGAACCAGGCGGCGCAACCCGGCCTTCTGTCCAACCCGGGCGCGCACTGCCGGCATATTCTGTTAAAGCCGATGATGATTGGTCCGTGGAGTATCTGGATACCCGCATGGCGGTAAAAATCATCGATTCCCTGGAAGAGGCTATCGAGCATATCAACGAATACGGCTCAGGCCATACCGACGCCATAATATCGGCTTCGGGCGAAGCCGCCGCCCGATTCATGGCCGGGGTTGATTCGTCTTCGGTATACCACAACGCCAGCACCCGCTTCGCCGATGGCTACCGCTACGGTCTTGGAGCGGAGGTGGGCATTTCCACCGGCAAGCTCCATGCCAGAGGGCCCATGGGCCTGCAGGGTCTTTTAAGCTACAAATGGCTTTTGGAAGGCGCAGGCCAGATCGTAGCCGACTATGCCTCGGGCAAGCGTGATTTTACGCACAAGGATCTTCCCCTGGATTTAAAGAGGTAAAAGAATGTCTCAATTCAATAAAGACAAGAATGCCGCAAGCACGGTCAGCGCCGACGAGGTTTCTGCCCAGGCTGCTCGGGCCGCCCTGACCGAGGCCGCCAGAATTGTGGTAAAGATCGGCACGGCGACCATAGCCAGGCCCAAGGACTCCCCTGCTCGGCTTACTCGTTCACACAAACCCTCCGGAGCCGACAGCAACCGCGGAGGGGTGGACAGCGCCTACATCCACCAGGTTGCCGAACAGTTTTCCGATCTGGTAGCCGCCGGCAAGCAGCTGATTCTCGTCACCTCCGGGGCAATTGGCATGGGAGCCCGTGAGCTGGGCATTACGAAGCGGCTCACCGAGGTGAGGATGCGCCAGGCCTGCGCCGCAATAGGGCAGCCCATCCTTATGGAGGAATACCGAAAAGCCTTCGGTGTATACGGGCTTACCGCCGCCCAGCTTTTGGTAACCCGGGACGCCTGGGACGACAGGGCCTCCTACCTCAACCTTCAGGCTACCATCGAAACCCTGTTATCGGACCGGGTTGTTCCGGTTTTCAACGAAAACGACACGCTTTCCACCGCCGAGATAGGAAATGCCTTCGGCGACAACGACAGGCTTTCGGCCTATGTGGCCAGCAAAATCGGGGCCGATCTTCTAATTATCCTTTCGGACGTGGATTATCTCTATGATGCCGATCCACGGGCGAACCCGCAGGCAAAACCGCTGCCCTACGTACGCAAACTCACCGGCGAGCAGCGTTCCTTCGCCGGCGGCCGGGGCTCTGAGTTTTCCACCGGTGGCATGAAGACAAAGCTTGCCGCGGTGGAGATTGCCAGGGACGCGGGCTGCCGGGTCGTCATCGCCCATGGCCGGGAGCCCCGGGTAATAGCCAGGCTGCTCGCCGGCGAGCCGATCGGCACCCTCTTCGATGCCGAGGGCGCTCTAAAAAACAGAATACGCTGGCTTAAAAATTCTCAGCCTAAGGGCAGCATCACCGTGGACGAAGGAGCCCTCGCCGCCATGAAGGCCCACAAGTCCCTTCTTCCCCGAGGCGTATTAAGGGTCGAGGGAGACTTCGGCCGGGACTCGGTACTGCTGGTAAACGGCAAGGCTAAGCTCATAACAAACTTTTCGTCCGCCGAGCTTGGCTCCATAAAAGGGAAGAAAACAGAGGAAGTCGAATCGCTTCTGGGCTCAGGCTGCCCTCACGTGGTAGCCCGCCCCGAGGAAACCGCTTTTTTGGAAGAATGGGCCGATTCCTCTAAACCACCGACCGTATAAAAATGGGCGACTCATAGGAGATATGAGGTCTGACCTCTCAGAACTTGCCCTGGCCCGCAGATAGTATATAATGGAAGTCAAGCTCCGGGCTGTTCCGGGCGAGGAAGGCTATGTACAAAAATCTTTCGAAGGAACCCCGCCGCTCTCAGGAGGTCGCTTCTCATATCAAGGCTCTTATTCGGGACAATAAGCTCAAACCCGGGGAAAAACTTCCCAATGAGATGGAGCTCTGCGGCCACTTCGCTGTTTCAAGGCCTACCGTACGGGAAGCCGTCAAGGTCCTCGTATCCCAAGGGATAATCGAAATACGAAGGGGCAAGGGCACCTATGTGCGCCAGATGCCCGGCATATCCGAAGACCCGCTGGGTCTCGACTTTGTCGTCAATCCCAACATGAGGCTCGTTCTCATAGAAGCCAGGATCATAATAGAACCCGGCGTGGCCAGGCTTGCTGCCCATAACGCCGACGACAAGGCCATCGCGGCGATAGGCGCCAGCGTCAGAGAGATGGAGGAGATCGTCCTTCAGAAAAAAGTGAATATCGAGGCCGAACTCAGTTTTCATCGAAGCATCGCAGAGGCCACCAAAAATCCAGTGATCACCCGGATCATCCCTATAATCATGGAATCGATCACCAAGACATACAGGGACGCGCCCCGCACCACCGAGGACCACCGCCAAGCCCTGGAGGAGCATAGACTCATCTATAAGGCTATTGCCTCCCGCGATCCTGAAAGATCATTCCAGGCTATGCACAGCCACTTGGACGCCAGCTATCAGCGAACTCTTTCCAAGTAGTCATTCACCGCTTTAAAAGCGGGATCCGGATTGCCGCGCAAGGATCCCTTAGGTTCGTTTTTTCTTCTTGAATAATCCCAGGGAATAGGCCACCGAGAATATCGCAAAAACGTAGAACATAATTGAAAGCGGCGACTTGAAGAGCACGGTCCAGTCGCCATAGGAAATAATCAAAGCCCTGCCCAACTCCTGCTCGGCGATCGGCCCGAGAATAAGCCCCAGTATGACCGCGGGAGAAGAAAAGCCGTATTTTTTCATAAAATAGCCCACAACCCCGAAGATCATCGCCAGCAGAACGTCGTAGGCGCTGTTGCCCAGGGAGTAAGCCCCCAATAGGCAAAGGCAGAGAATTGTCGGATAGAGAATCCCCAGGGGCACCTTGAAGATGAGGTTGGCCGCGCGGATGCTGAAATATCCAAGAACGAGCATGAGAAACTGTGCCGCCAAAAATCCCATGAAGAGGTTGTTGACGATCTGCGGCGATTGGGAGAA
>JAVEYV010000125.1:0-6736 GCA_034003305.1 Spirochaetia bacterium
TCCTGTTTCCAGGAGGACGGCCGCCGCGGCGAAGGGCAGCGAGAAGAGGCTGTGGCGTATCATCACTGATTCGCCTACAACCGCCAGCCGCTTGCCAAGACCTCCGTGCTGGCCGATGCCGGCAAGATCCGGCTTTGCGGCGCTGCCGAGTCGAGCTGCGCTCTCCGGCTGGCCGCCGTCTTTAGTCGAGCCCATAGTCCTTCCAGCGCCTGTTTACGAGTTCTTGCACCGCCGGGTCCATCAGTAGGGGATCTGGCCATTCCCTGGCATGGCCCTCCTCGGGCCATTTTTTTGTGGCGTCCACGCCCAGCCTGGTGCCGTAGCGGGGCTGGGGCGAGGAATGGTCCAGGGCGTCCAGGGGTCCCTGGGAGAGCACTAGGTCCCGGCCTGCGTCGATGTTGTTGAAAACCTTCCAGGCCACCCTGGACAGGTCCTTGAGGTCGATGTCGTCGTCCAGTACGACGATGAGCTTGGTGTACATCATCTGTCCCATGCCCCAGAGGAAGTTCATCACCTTGCGGGCATGGCCGGGGAATCGTTTCTTGATGGAGACGATGACGCAGTTGTGGAAGACGCCCTCCAGGGGCATGACGAGGTCGCGTATCTCGGGACAGAGTTGCTTGAGGAGGGGTAAAAAGAGACGCTCTGTGGCCTTGGCCATCCAGCAGTCTTCCTTGGGGGGAATGCCCACGATGGTGGCGGGATATATCGGTTTTTCGCGCCGGGTCAGGCGCTCCAGATGGAAGACCGGGTACTGGTCGGGCAGGGAATAGAAGCCCGTGTGATCCCCGAAGGGTCCTTCGAGCCTTGTCTCGGTGGGATCCACATAGCCTTCCAGGACGAAGTCGGCATCGGCGGGGATAAGGAGCTCCGAGAGGCTCGCCTTAGCGACTTCCGTGCTTTTCCCGCGCAGGAAACCTGCGAATATTGCTTCCCAGAGGCCTTCGGGAAGGGGCGCTGTGGAGGCGTAGGTCACGGCGGGGTCTGAGCCCAGGGTGACGACCACCGGCATGCGCTCACCGCGAGCCTTGTATTTCTGAAAAAAGTGGGCGCCGTCCTTGTGCAGATGCCAGTGCATGCCCGCGGTCCTGTCGTCGTAGACCTGCATGCGGTACATGCCCCAGTTCTGGGCTCCGTTTTCGGGATCCCTGGTGCAGACGACAGGAAGGGTAAGGAAAGGGCCTCCATCCTGGGGCCAGCACTTGATCACCGGAAGGCTATCGAAGCCCGCCTTGTCGTCGATAACCTGCCTGCAGGCGGGCCGGCTTACTTTTTTGGGCAGCAGTGACTTGGCGATGGGCAGTTTAGGTATGGCCTGGGGTATGGCGGAAAGGAGAGAAAAATCCCTGGCCTGGCTCCAAACCCAGGAGAGGAGGGCTTCTATTTCAGCCGCCTTGGCGTCCAAGCTTTCTGCGCCCAGGGCCATGGCCATGCGCTTCTCGCTGCCCATGGCGTTGATAACCAGGGGCCAGGCCGAACCCTTAACGTTTTCAAAGAGCAGGGCCGGGCCGCCGGAATTCATGATTCTGTCGGCTATCTCGGTTATTTCGAGTATCGGATCGACTTCGGTCTTTATCCGCTTGAGTTCGCCGGCGGCCTCGAGCCGCTGGATAAAATCGTAAAGGCTATCGTATGCCATAGGCGAGTAGTATATAGGGAAGGAGCCGGAGGGTCAAAGCGATGAAATCGAGCCTGGGTCGGCTTATGCGGCCTTAGCTTTCGAAACGCTCTTTAGTAGTCCAGAGCCCCAGGGCAGGATTAGGCACGAAAAACACCTGTTCGCCTCCGGGGAGGGAGTTCCAGCCCTGGATGAGCCTGTCCACTGGGTAGCGGGAGAGCATTTCATTCAGCGCCGCATAGTTGTAGCCCACGGACTCGATCTCTGATCTCGTTACCCCGGGGCCGGGTGCGTAGGTGACCGTAAAGCGGTCCTCGCTTGATCCGTGGATGAGGTGGGCCGCGGCGGAAAGGTTGCTTCCTAAGTCTTCATGCTCCAAAACCAGCTGCCGGATTTTAGCCGAGGGTCGGTAGCCGTAGCGGCGGATCAGGGCATCGATGCCCGGGTCCTCTCCAAAGTGGGCCAACCCTGGGGCTAGAATAATCAACTCCCCGCCATCGGCCATGGCCATGCGGGTTCTGTACACCGCCTTGTTCCCAAGCCAGGTACTTTTAAACTCTATTGGGTCCAGCCAGACGATGGCCTTTTGGATGGGTTCCTCCATCATATCGATATTGACCTGCCTGGAGAGTGAGGCGGCCTTTTCAAAGCACTCCAGATCGTCGCCTGCGTAAAATCCCCGCATGACAAGCCGTCCGGACTCGTCGCGCTGGATCACCGTGAGTATCCACAGAATTTGCGGCAGTTTTCCGGCACTCATTTCCAGCGCCTTGTTGAAGACCTTCCTCACGGGGGTGTCAGCCCTGCCCATCATCCGCTCCATGCCGTAGGCGGCGCCTAAAAAGTGGCTCTTGTCGATGGCTTCCTTGCCGCCGGTGCCGACGAAAATGTTCTTGGCGTGGTTGGCCAGACCTATAACTTCGTGGGGTACCACCTGGCCGATGGAGATGATGGCGTCGAAGCTGCCGTCGGTGAGCATTTTGTTGGCCTGGACCGGATAATCGTAGTCCACCACTCCCTCGCCCACTTCGCGCACAAAGGATGCGGGAATCCTGTCCAGATCCACAGGGTCCTTCCGCCAGTCATGGACTCGAAAAAGGCTGCGGGGCGTACCGGGATACATACTCCGTATTTCCTCATCGCTCATGGGGGCGTGGGTGCCCAGGGCGGGCAGCACGGCGCCCAGGCGGGAACCCAATTCGCGATAGGCGATATCGGTTATAGCCCCGGCCTGGGAATGCACCCTGGTTATGTCCGGCGGCACGGCTACGACGCGTCTGGCGGTGCCCAGGGTTTTTAATGATTGCCGCACCAGGGCTGCCAGCTCTTTGGGGGAAATATCATCGCGGACCGAACCGCGTTCTGCGTACATCATAAGCGCTCCCCGACGCCAGGGCGTCTCGTTTATAATTAAAAATATAACCATCCATCCTCTTTGCCACAAGTAATCCTCCTTGACCCTAAAGCGCTTCCGGGATATCAAGAATAGGGAGGGCGCATATGGCTAGCCATAGTTGGCTCATGGCCCGACACAGGAGAAACACATGAAAGTTCTAAATAAGTATTCCGTAGGTACCGGCGATAGATTCGGCAAGCAGGGCGAGGCCCAGCTCCACGCCTTCGAGCTTCTGGCAGCCCGCGGGGTGGAAGCATCTATTGTATGGAACAAGAGTAATCGGGAGCATCTGCTTATCGGCACCGAGCCCGGCGATCAGCGGGCAGCGGCGGAGGCGGCGGTTAAGGCTAAGAACTATATGGGCATCTACTGCGTGGATGCCGACCATATCAACTTGGAAACCGTGGACGGTTTTCTGCCCTGGTGCGATTTTTTTACCATCGATGTGGCGGACTTTATTGGCAAGACAGCCTCGGAGGAGCGCACGCAGGCCTTTGTGGCAGCCCGCCAGAATCTTATTCAGGACCGTAGCGTCCCTGTGCCCATAGACCAGAAGACCATAGAGGCGAGCGCCGCCAAATACCTTTACGCGATCGATGAGGCAGCCTTGGTCTACGGGCGAATCCTGGCCAATAAGCCCGATGGGAACTTTCACATCGAGGTATCCATGGATGAGACCGACGCCCCCCAGTCGCCGGCGGAGATGGTGGTGATTCTTGCAGGCTTGGCCGATGCGGGAATACCGGTGCAGACTATTGCTCCCAAGTTCTCCGGCCGCTTCAACAAGGGTGTGGATTATGTGGGCGATGTGGATGGCTTCCTCAGAGAATTCGAGGCCGATGCCGCGGTGACGGCCTGGGCTGCGAAAGCCTTCGGTCTGCCCGAAAGCCTTAAGCTCTCCATTCATTCCGGCAGCGATAAATTTTCAATCTATCCTGGTATCGGGCGAATTATCCGAAAGCTTGGCTGCGGTCTCCACCTTAAAACTGCGGGCACCACCTGGCTGGAGGAGCTTATCGGCCTTGCCGAAGCCGATGGCGAGGCTCTGGTGCTTGCAAAGCGCATTTACGCCGCAGCCTACAACCGGATTTCAGAGCTGACCAAGCCCTATGCGGCGGTGATCGATATTTCCATGGATCGGCTGCCCAGCCCTGCTGCGGTGGGCGCCTGGGATTCCAAAGCCTATGTGGACGCTCTGCGCCACGACCAGAAAAATCCAGGCTACAACCCCGATTTCAGGCAGTTGCTCCATGTGGGCTTCAAGGTGGCGGGGGAACTGGGCCAGGAATACCTGGATGCCCTTGAAGAATACAAGCCCAGTATTTACCGCAATGTGAGCCTCAATCTCTTTGAGCGCCACATGCTGCCGCTCTTTATCGGATAAGGTCCATGGCTGGCGCCGGCCGGGCGAGAATTGGGATTCGCGGCCGCCTCCTGGTGTTTCTGGGGGCGGCGATCGTGGGCTTTGTCGCCCTCGAGATAAGCGCCCAGCGGGTTAGCTACAGCATTACCGCAGAGTATGAAACCCTCATGGATACCTATCACCTGGTCCACAGGATGAGGGTAGCCCTGGAGGGGTTCAGGTCCGAGAGCGACCGGTATATCCGAGATCCTTCAACCTCAACGGAAGAACAGCTCTACGAAGCCATTGCAGGGCTGTCGGCCCACGAGGCGGCCATATCGGCATTACAAAACCTCTCCCAGGATGCGACCTTCGAGGTACAGGCGACGGGCTACGGCATCGATGCCTATCTGCCCCTGGTATCCCGCTCAATTTCTTTCCGGGCCGCGGGCCGGAGCGATTTCTATGCCGATTTCGCCAAGGCCGAACGCATAGCCGGTTATGTCGATTCTTACCTTTCAAAACTGCTCAGTATTCTCATGCGTGAAGGAGAGTTGCGCTTCAAGGCTTCGCTCGAGCGTTCGGAGTTTTTTAACAGAAGCATACTTATCGGCATGATTGCCGCCGGCCTTGCCTTGATCGGCTATACCTTTCTCGTGGCCAGTTCGATCACAAAGCCCATCCGCGAGCTGGCAAAGGCAACCGAACGACTTGCCAGGGGCGAAATGCTCGTGGCTCCGATAAAAACAAGATCCAGGGATGAGGTGAGCGTGCTGGTGTCGGGTTTCTACACTATGAGCGCCAATATCCGCAGCTACATCGAGAGTCTTAAGGAAAAAGCCGAGCTCGAAAAAAGGCTTCATGACGAGGAGATGAGTCTGCTCAGCATGGGTAAGGCGCTGCGGGAAGCCCAGCTGATGAACCTGCAGGACCAGATGAGGCCGCATTTTCTCTTCAACGCGCTCAACTCCATAGCCAGAAGCGCTCTTCTGGAAAAAGCGCCCAAAACGGAGACGCTCACCATTTCCTTGGCCAAGCTGCTTCGTTCCACCATTAAGGAGGGGACTCCCTACACAAGCCTGGGCGAGGAAATCGATATCGTGCGGGAATATCTAAATTTCCAAAAGGTACGATTCGGCGACCGCCTGGACTGGGAGCTCAAATGCGACCCGGCGCTCAAGGATTTTCAGGTGCCCCGGTTTCTGCTGCAGCCTGTGGTTGAGAACGCTGTGCGCCACGGTATCGAACCTAAGGTTGATAAGACAAAGATTCTGATCTCTGTCCAGCGCCGGGGCGAGAGACTTAAAGCTTTTGTGGTGGATACGGGGATTGGAATAAGCGCCCAGGATTTGGCCCGTCTGCGGCGCATCGTGGCCGCAGCTACCATGGACAGGCTGCCTGAGGCCAGAACCGGGCTTGCCGGCGGGAAAGGGGCCGAAAGGTCCGGCATTCCCGATGCCCCAGAGACCCTGGCCGGATCGGGGATCGGATTGGCGAATCTATCAACAAGGTTAAGGATACTGTACGGCGAATCTAAGGGCCTGCAGTTGTTTTCCAAACCCGGAAAGGGCACGATTGTCAGACTTTCCATACCCCTCAAGGGGGCGCAGCGATGGCCAGAATCCTGATTGCCGATGATGAGGATCTTGAGCGCCGAGCCTTGGGCTTGATTGTCTCCGAGGCTTCTGAGGGCGAAGGTTTTTCGGTAGAGGAGGCGAAGAACGGACTTGAGGCTCTTTCCCTTGGCTTACGCGGCAATTTTGATGTGATTTTTCTCGATGTAAAAATGCCGGGCATGGACGGCATAGCCGTGGCCGAGGGTCTGCGAAAGGCGAATATTCAGTCTGCCATCGTCATCGTTTCTGCCTACGATACCTTCGAATACGCGCAAAAGGCTATTCGTCTGGGCGTCTACGAATACTTGCTCAAGCCGGCGGCGAGAGAGGATGTTTTGCAGGCTTTGCTCCGATCACTGGAGCTGCAGCGGGAGCCTGAATCCCTCGCGAGGCTCAGGCGCGAATCCGTATCCGCCCTATCCTCTGCCCTGCGGAGACTGGAAGCGCTGATGATCGGGGAAATGGAAAGGGGAGAATTACTCCTTGCCACGGCGGCAGACTATGAACGGCTGGCTTCCCTCGAGGGACTGCCCAAGGCTGCCCTGGCCTTCAGACTGGATACCGGCCAATCGAAAACATCTGCTATCCTGGATAAATCCCTGGCTGCAACGGTTCTGGATGCTGCGTCGAGGGGCCTGTCTTCCGCGGCCCGAGTTCTCAGTGCAGGAAACGAGGAAGGGGGCAGCCTTCTTGTCTATGGAGCTGATTTGAGCGCCACTACAGCAGCTGTAGGGGTAAGAGCCATGAGGGGCCTTTCCAGGCGG
>JAVEYV010000126.1:0-6660 GCA_034003305.1 Spirochaetia bacterium
GAGAACATTATCCTGGGCGGCCAGGCAACGATATCCACCTGGGTCTTAAAGGAAGAGCTGAGCATCCAGAGGAAGGGAAAAAGCACGGGGACTGCGATGAAAAGCATCAAGAAAAAAAACAATACTCGTTTTGTCGCTGGTACTCGCATGGCAGCCTCCTAGAGCTCGAAGCGCTTGCGCAGCGCCATTATGCCCAGGCTGAAGGCCAGGACGAGGAGAAATAAAAACACGAGAATCACCGAGGACTGGCCCATGCGGAAATATTCGAAGGAATACTTGTAGGCCATGACGTTGAGCGTTTCCGATGCGTAACCCGGACCTCCGCCGGTCATCGCGTAGATGATGTCGTAGGTCTTGAGCGCGTCCACGGTGCGCAGAATCATGGCGGTGAGGAGGGTCGGACTGATCATGGGAAGGGTTATCTTAGTAAATATTTGAAACGCGTTGGCTCCGTCCACCTTGGCCGATTCATAGGGCTCCTGGGAGAGGCTTGCGAGGCCGGCAAGGACTATGAGCGTTATCATGGGTGTCCACTGCCATATATCCACCAAGGCCAGGGCAGGAATTACCGATTGGGAGCTCGATACCCAGGCCGCCCGGGGCAGTCCAAAGAGGCTGAGCACATAATTGGCCAATCCGATGGTCGGATCGAAGAAGAGATTCCATACGATGCCTATCGCCACCGGCGTGGCCACCAGAGGCAGGAGAAGAATAAGCTTCATGGCGGATTTACCCTTGAATTCCCTGTTCAGGAGCAGGGCTACAGCCAGTCCAAGGATAGTCTCCACAACTACTGCTATAGCGGTAAAGGAAAATGTTCTGCCGATAGCCTCCAGGAAGCGAGGCTCGCCGAGTACCCGGAGATAGGATCGAAAGCCGACGAGTCTAACGGGCATTCCCGAAGTGAGGTTCCAGTTGGTAAAACTCAGGAACAAGGTGTAGATCACGGGGAAAAGCATCATGACGACGATGAAGAGGACCGCCGGCAAAGGAAAGAGTATCTTGAAATGTCGTTCGACGAAACTGCCATTCGTCATCAATTCCTCCTGCGGCGCCGCCATGAAAACGGCTGTCATTTAAATCGCACAACTTATTGATGGCTGCAAAAGATAATGCAAGGCAGCCCCGTGATCGAATACTCGATGCTCCGGGGCGAAGCAGAAAAAGGAGCGCGGCCTCAAGGCCGCGCTCTGGTCGCACAACGTTAAGAATCAGTACATTCCGTATTCGCCGGTGTCCTCGAGCAGCTCGTTAACCTGCTTCACCTTCTGTTTGGCGAGATCGGCCAACTTCTGGGAAGTACCGCCGGTGTTGATGGACTCGATGATGACTTCGCCGATGAGATCGCGGGCGTTGCCTACGGCGCTCATGTAGGGCCTGTCGAAGGGATTGCCGTTCTTGGCGGCAAAGGCCTGGGAGGTGACCAGTTCGGGATTAGCCTTGGCGACGACAGCCGGATCTGCCCAGGCTGAATTGCGGGACATTGGGATAGAGGCGTTGCCCAAGGCTTTCTTGGCCAGGTCTGCGCTGGTTGCCCACTTGATGAAATCCAGGGCCTGCGCCTTGTTCTTGGATTGGCGGGCTACTGCCATACCCCAGGAGACGACGAAGAAGGGGTTGCTGGCCTTGGGGCCCGCGGGAAGGTTGGCGATACCCACGTCGGCGGCGGTCACCTGGCTCTTGGCCGGATCGACGATCTGGCTGAAGAACACCGAGGCGTCGGTCCACATGGCTACCTTTCCGGCCTGGAAGAGGGGCATTATGTTTTCCCAGGACATTGAGGTTACGCCGGTGGGACCGTAGAGGGCGAGCATCTTGCCGTAGAAGCGGGCGACGCCCATGGCGCTCTCGGGATAGTCGGAAAAGTCGTAGCTTGTCAGAGGCTCATACCAGCCGTTCTTGCAGAACATCTTCCCTTCCTGGAGTGGCCTGGTCATAAAGACGTCGGCGGAGGAAGAGTTGGTAGCGAACTCTGTGGTAAGCTTGGTGGTGAGCTGGCTCTCCTGCAGGCTTTCCACATTGACCTTTACGCCGCTGGCCTTCTCGTATTCGGGAATGGCTGCCTTTAAAAGATCGCCGTAGGGGTGATTAGCTACTAAAACACGGATTTCCTTGGCCTGGGCACCGGCTCCGAAAACCAGGGCCGCGAGCAGCAGCAGGGTAATCAGTTTTGATTTCACAGAAACCTCCTTGATAGAAAATATATGATATACGATCCCTTAACGGGCAAAGGTATCCCACCGTTTTTATGAGCCGTCAAGGTTAGTTTTGAAAAATGTTTTCATGGTATTGGTTATTTTTTTCACGATCTCCTTTACAGAATCCGGCCCTGGTGATACAACAATTCATAAGGGGATTGGCTAGTGGCCGAACAGAGCTGCATGTACCTGATTCACTCCTATTCCGACGCCTTCAGCGCCAAGGAAAAACGTGTGGCCGAGCACATCCTCCTCCATCCTTCCGAGGCTGTCCATCCCAGCATAGAAGAACTGGCCGCCCGGATCGGCGTCTCGGTCTCCACCCTCCTGCGCTTTGTCAAAAAGCTGGGCTACGGTTCCTACCAGGAATTCCGCATTGCCCTGGCCACCGAAACCCTCAGGCCCGAATCCCGCTATTACGAAATCGAGGTAGGCCAATCCGAGGATCCGGTGGGCATTTCCTGCAGGGCGGCCCGGGCCGCCCTGGACATGACTGAAAAGCTGGTGGACAGGGACTGTCTCGCGGCCGTGTCCGCACTGGCCTGCAAGGCCGACTGCTTCTGCATTTTCGGGCTCGGGGGTTCGGGCCTGGTAGCCCGGGACGCCCTGCACAAGCTCATACGCTCCGGCCTCCGCTGCCAGTCCGCCGAGGATTTCCATCTCCAGCTCATGATGGCATCCCAGACCGGAAGCCGGGACGCGGCCCTCCTGATCTCCCATACGGGGGCCAACAAGGACAGCCTGGCCATCGCTGAGGTGCTGAGGCGGAACAACTGCCCTCTGGCGGTCATAACAACCTACCCCCGGTCTCCCCTGGCCAGGATGGCCGACTACCTCCTGGTGGCGGGAGCTCCCGGCTCCTCGATAATCTCCGAGGCTTTTTCGGCCAGGATAGCCCACCTGGCCATCATCGATTCCCTCTATATCGAAGTGATGGGCTACTTGAAGAATGAGGGCATGCAGAACGTGGAAAAAATGAGAGCCGCGATAGCGGGACGAAGAATATAATCATAGAGTAGGCGCGTATCTGTTTGGGGCGCCGTGGAGGGAACATGAAGGCTGATATAGGACTCATAGGATTGGCGGTGATGGGCGAAAACCTGGTGCTCAACATGGAGAGCAAGGGTTTCAGCGTCGCAGTCTTTAACAGGACAACCAGCAAGGTGGATGACTTTCTGGCAGGCAGGGGGGCGGGCAAAAAGATTTTTGGGGCTCACTCGCTCGCCGAATTGGCATCCCTGCTTACATCGCCCCGCAAGGTGATGCTCATGGTCAAGGCAGGCCAAGCGGTGGACGACACCATAGCCCAGCTTCTGCCCTATCTGGACAAGGGCGACATCATCATCGACGGGGGCAACTCCAACTACGAGGATACCAGGCGCAGGGCGGCCGAACTGGAGGCCAAGGGCTTCCTCTTCGTGGGTTCGGGTGTTTCGGGCGGAGAGGAAGGCGCCCTCAACGGCCCCTCCCTGATGCCCGGCGGCTCCGCGGCCGCGTGGAAGCATATCAAACCCATTTTTCAGGCCATAGCGGCCAAGGTGGAGGACGGCAGCCCCTGCTGCGACTGGGTGGGCTCCGACGGAGCCGGACACTTTGTGAAGATGGTGCACAACGGCATCGAGTACGGGGACATGCAGCTCATCTGCGAGGTCTACCAGATCATGAAGGACAGGCTGGGCATGAGCGAGGACGAGATGAGCGCAATCTTTGCCCAGTGGAATTCAGGCGACCTGGACTCCTATCTGGTGGAGATCACCAGGGACATCCTGGCCTACAAGGATGAGGACGGAAAGCCCCTGGTCACAAAGATCCTCGATACAGCCGGCCAGAAGGGCACGGGCAAGTGGGCGGGCATCGCGGCCCTCAATTTTGGCGTTCCACTTACCCTCATCGGCGAAGCGGTCTTTGCCCGCTGCCTGTCGGCGGCCAAGTCCGAACGGGTTATCGCCTCTAAGGTTCTCTCCGGACCGAAGGCCCCCGCCTTCAAGGGCGATAAAAAAACCTTTGTAAAGGATCTAGGCGCCGCCCTCTACGCTGCCAAGGTAGTCTCCTACGCCCAGGGCTTCCTCCTCATGGCCGAGGCTGCCAAGGAGTACGGCTGGAGCCTGGATTTCGGTTCCATAGCCCTCATGTGGAGGGGCGGCTGCATTATCCGCTCGGCCTTCCTGGGTAAGATCAAGGAAGCCTTCGACAAGGACAAGGCCCTCTCCAATCTTATGCTCGCCGGCTTCTTCGCCGAAAAGCTGGATGCCAGCCAGGCTAGCTGGCGCCGGGTGGTGGCCGAATGCGCCGTTTCGGGCATTCCCGCGCCGGCCCTCTACTCAGCCCTCTCCTACTACGACGGAATGCGGACAGAACGGCTGCCTGCCAACCTACTCCAAGCCCAGCGCGACTATTTCGGCGCCCACACCTACGAGCGGGTCGACCATCCCAGGGGCAAGTTCTTCCACACCAACTGGACAGGCCACGGCGGCACAACCTCCGCCTCCACCTATACTGCCTAAGGTCATAAAGGAGCAACGCTATGTCAGAGCTTAAAATTCCGGCAAAGAAGGCCGGCGGATTGGATTTTCTCTCCCTGGGCGCCCTGGTCACCAGGCTCGATCCGGGCATCATCCCCTTCGGCTTCGCCGATACCTATCAGGTCCACGTTTCAGGCGGCGAGTTCAATGTCGCGGCCAACCTGGCCCGCTGCTTCGGCCAGAGCACGGCCGTGACCAGCGCCATGGTGGACTACCCTATTGGGGCCAAAATTGAAGGTGAAGTGCGCAAGATGGCTGTCCAGGGCATCTATAAGCGTTTCAAGCACGACGGGGTGCGGGGGCCCAACATGGCCCAGGTCTGGTCCGACCGGGGCCAGGGCGTGCGTGCTCCCGTGGTTTTCTACAACAGGGCTAACGAAGCCGCAGCCCTTTTAAAGCCAGGCGATTTTGACTGGGATGCCCTCTTCGCCAGGGGGGTCCGCTGGTTTCACTCGGGCGGCATCTTCGCCGCCCTCTCCCCCACGACACCCGAACTGGTCATTGAGGCCATGAAGGCGGCCAGGAAGGCCGGGGCCGTGGTTTCCTTCGACCTCAACTACAGGGCCAAGCTCTGGGCGGCCAACGGCGCGGGGACTTCGGCAGCCTCGGTGCTGGGCCGCATAGCGGAACAGGTGGATATCCTGGTGGGCAACGAGGAAGACCTGCAGATGGGGCTGGGGCTCAAGGGGCCTGACATCCACGCGGCTTCCAAGCTCGACCCAGAAGCCTTTTACCGCACTATCGAGGAAGTGAAGGAGCGCTGGCCCAACGTCAAGGCAGTGGCCACCACCCTCAGGGACGTAAAATCCACCAACCGCCACCTCTGGAGCGCGGTGCTCTGGCTGGAGGGCAAGCGCTACGCAGCTCCCACCGCCGAGCTGGACGTCTACGACAGGGTGGGCGGCGGCGACGGTTTCGCGGCCGGCCTGTTCTACGGCCTTCTGGAAGGCAAGGAGCCCCAGGAAGCCCTGGCCCTGGGCTGGGCTCATGGAGCCCTGCTCACCACCTTCCCGGGGGACACCACCATGGCCACCCTGGACCAGGTCGTGGCTTTTTCCAAGGGCGGCTCGGCGCGCATTCAGCGCTGAACCAGAAAATCCATGGCGCTTACGCCGACAAATGGCGGGCGCCGGGACCGCGCTGAAGTGAATGAATGCATCGATAATTAGGGAGGCTCCATGAAAGCCCTCGTGCTGGAAGCGTACAACAAGTTTGTCTATAGGGAAGATTATCCGGAGCCCGCCTTGAGGGCTCCCGACGATGTGATAGTCCGGGTCAGGGCTTCGGCCATCTGCGGTTCCGATGTCCACGGCATGGACGGCTCCACAGGCAGGCGCATACCCCCAATAGTCATGGGCCATGAGGCCGCGGGGGAGATCATTGAAACCGGCTCGGCCGTGGAGGGCTTCAAGGTGGGCGACAGGGTGACCTTCGATTCCACCGAGTACTGCGGCAAATGCTTTCACTGCCGAAGGGGCGAGGTGAACCTCTGCGACAACCGAATGGTCCTGGGCGTTTCCTGCGGCGATTACCGGAGGGACGGAAGCTTTGCCGAGTATCTGGTGGTGCCGGAGCGCATTCTCTACGCCATGCCGGCGAATCTGGACTTCGCGGCGGCCTCTCTGGCAGAGCCTACGGCGGTGGCCGCTCACGCGGCAGCCATAACGCCCATAGCCATGGGCGATTCCATGGCGGTGATAGGATCGGGCCTTATTGGCCTTTTGCTCATCCAAATCCTGAGAGCCCATTCCCCTGGACTCATTCTGGCCCTGGACACCGACCCCGAGCGCAGGACCGCCGCCCTAACGGCCGGCGCCAGCTTCGCCCTGGATCCCGCTGATCCTGCCAGCAGGGCAAGGATTCTCGAACTCACGGTAGGCCGGGGCGTGGACAGAAGCTTCGAGGCCGTGGGCTCATCAGCCCCCATCGCCACCGCCATA
>JAVEYV010000127.1:0-6645 GCA_034003305.1 Spirochaetia bacterium
CGCGGCCGCCAGGGCAGTCTCGGGCTGTCTCATTGGTCCGGCCGACATAGGGTCGCTGCGGCGCAGGCTGGCGGCCGCGGCGGCCGCCCATGCTCGCGCCCTGACCGAAGGGCCTTTGTTTATAGGCCGCAGCCAGGTCATGCGCCAGGTGGAAAAATTAGTTCGGCGCTACGCCGAGTCTCATTTGCCGGTTTTAATACTGGGCGAGACGGGAACGGGCAAGGAACTTGTCGCCAGGGCGATCCATAGGCTTTCTCCCCGGGGTTCGAAAACTATCGTAGCGCTCAACTGCGCAGCCATTCCTGAGAACCTTGTGGAAAGCGAGCTTTTCGGGGCCGAAAAAGGTGCCTATACCGATGCCCAGAGTCGCAAGGGCGCCTTGGCGCGGGCGTGCAAGGGAAGTCTTTTCCTGGATGAGATCGGCAGCATGGCCCTGAATGTCCAGCCTAAATTGCTTCGAGCCCTGGAGTGCGGTGAATTCTGGAGACTGGGCGGCGGCAAACCCGAGAAGTCAGATTTCAGGCTTATCTGCGCTACGGGCGAGGATCTGAAAACCGCCATCGAAAACGGCCTTTTCAGAAAAGACCTTTTCTACAGAATCTCCGATCTGCCCATTTGGATACCGCCGCTCAGGGACAGGCTCGAAGATATTCCCGAGCTGGCGCATCACTTCTGCCTCAAGGCTTCCGGGGGATTCTGCGAACTCAGCTCCGCTGCCCTGGATAAACTCATGGATTATTCCTGGCCGGGAAACGTACGGGAACTCAAATCGGTAATCAACAGGGCTTGCGCCATCGCGGGGCGAGGCCTTCTCAAGCCCGATACCATAATCTTCATTTTCCCCGCGGTCGCTTCGCAATATCAGATTTCGAGCCAAGCGCAAAGGCTTTGAAAAAACTTTTTTGCAGATATTCGAGATCGGATCGCCTAACGCCCGCTCGTTCACAGAGATCGCGCAAAAAACAGCGCAGGTAAGTGTCGTCCCTCTGTTTAAACGCCCCCCTCGCGGCAAAGGCTCTGATTATTCCATCGATCCCTTGCTCGATGTTCCGGCGGGGGAGAATCCGACCTTCGCCGCTATCAGGCATTGCTCCTTCGCCAGACGCCGCAGGGGCTTCGGCCTCTTGACTGCTCATAAAAAGCTCGTAACAGGCAATTTGCACCGCTTGCGCTACGTTGAGAGAGGGGAATTTATCCGAGCTGGGTATATAAACCGCCATACTGCAAAGGGCAAGTTCCTTATCGGATAGGCCGTCCCTTTCATTGCCGAATACCAAGGCCAAGGATTGCCGCCGTTCTGTAAAAGAAGCCCCGCGAAGCGGAAGGCCTGCGGCTGTCCTGGCAAAATCCCTGGCTGAAAGGCTCGCGCCTTTGCGTCGCGCCCCGGTCCGTCGCGTAAAACCGGCGGATAGGGAAAAACCGGACAAGGCGTCTTCAAGCGTAGAATAGCGTTGTGCGTTTTCGTAAACCTCGGCAGCGTGTACCGCCATGGTGCGAACCAATTCCTGGTCATAGTCGGGGCAATCGGCCAACACGAGCCGTGTAATACCCATGGTTTTCATCGCTCTGCAGATCGATCCGAGGTTGCCCGACTCCTTGATCCTGCAGAGCAGCACCGCCGCATCGATCTCGCGGCTGTCCGAAGCATCGTTCATTGACGACATACCCCTTTTCGCGGTTCTTTGATCCTGGTCGCCTTGTCCCATTGGTGTCGGTGTCATATAGTAGTACCATGACAATTCAGGAGCAAGGCAGCGGGAGCGGCGTGATGAAACCCAAATCTGGCCGGATTTCGGTCTTTTCAGGCCGAAGAGCGCTGGTTATCGGAGGAAGCGGAGGCATCGGCCGGGCAATCAGTCTGGAATTGGCCGCCCGGGGCGCCGAGATCCTTATCCAAGGCAGAAGCCGTCCCAAACTCCAAGGGCTGCTCAGGGATATACGCGGACAGGGCGGGGAGGCCGAGGGGCTTGTCTATGATTTTGAAAAATCCGGTACGCTAAAAAATCACATCGATTCGATTCTTTGCGCCGGCCAGGAGCGGCATGGTTTTGATATTCTCGTCTGTGCTTACGGACCCTTTGTGCGAAAAGCCTTCGGCGCTCACCAGCCTGAAGAGTGGGAAAAAACCGCTCTTCTCGATCTGGCACTGCCGGGAGCCCTTGCATCGGCGCTCTATCCAGGGATGTGCGACCGGGGCTTCGGCCGGATACTCTTTTTAGGCGGCACCCGCACCGATGTAATCCACGGCTACCTTTCCAACGCGGCATACGCGGCCGCCAAGACAGGGCTTGGCGTAGTGGCTAAATCCATTGCCATGGAGGGTGCGCCGCTCAACGTAGCCGCCCTTGTGGTCTGCCCGGGACTCGTGGAAACCGAATACCTCAGCGAAGATCAAAAACGCTCCCTCCTGGCCGCCTCCCCCGACGGCAGGCTCATCCAGCCGGCGGTTTTGGCCGCTCTCGCCCTTGACCTGCTGGACTGCGACCCCTGTCCTTCCTCGGGAGCCATAGTCTCCCTTGATTCAGGCTTCTCCCCCTGTGGGTTTGACAATCACGGTGCCCGGCGATAGGATTGCCCCATGCCTTCACGCCTGATAGCCCGTGCCTCCGGGAATAATCCATCCCCTAATACTTCTTCACCCGTACCGGAGCTCGAATTTGAACTCCCGGCCGAACTGCCCGGCGCCTTGATCTGCCGACCTTCGGGGGCTATCGGGGCCGAAAGAGCGGTAGTGCTGAATGAGGAGATCATGGCGGCTTTGGGCGACAAGAACTCGGTGCTGTTTTTCGATTTTTCGCTGATAGAGGAGCTTAGCTCGGCAGGCATCGGCCTGCTGGTGGCTTTGCAGAAGCATTTGCGGGAAAGAGCGGGGGATCTGATACTTATCGGCATGAGACCAAGGCTGCTCCGAGTCATGGAAACGCTGGGATTCGGGTCTTTTTTCTCTTATTCTCTGGATCGGCGCCACGCCCTTGAGTATATTCAAGAGACGAGGCGCGACATCTTTCCTATCTCCGCCCCATGTCCTGCCTGTTCGACTCCCCTGGGGCTGCAAGGCCCGGGGAGAAGTCGCTGCCGGGCTTGCCAGGCTGTGCTGACGGTGCTCGCCGACGGCACGGTGGAACTGGGTTGAGCGGGGCGAATGCTTTTAGTCGGGCTTTGAACACTGTAACTGCGAATCCCCGAGGAGGAGAAGATATGGAAACTGTATCCAAGGTTGAAAGTTATCTCATCGATCTGGGCATCTCGTACCAGGAGCTTTCCAAAGGCGCCTGGCTTATCGAGGACGAGTCGAAAGGAATGCCTAAAATGGTCGTGAGCCATGTAGATCCCATCGTCATCGTACGAGCCGATGTCCTTCCCATTCCGGGCAAGAACAGGGAAGAGCTCTTTGCCACCCTTTTGAGGCTCAACGGCAACGATTTTCTTCACGGGGCCTACGCCATCGACGGCGAGGATATCGTTGCGCTGGACACGCTGGAATATGACACGATGGATAAGAACGAATTCAGGGCTTCGCTGGAATCCATGGCTTTTGCCTTGAGTCAGCACTATCCCCTGCTTTTAAAGTTCCTGGCCAAGAAGGAGGGCTGATAAATGGGTATCTTCGACAGACTCAAGACCGTCATTTCTTCCAATATGAATGATCTTATCTCCAAGGCCGAGAATCCGGAAAAAATGCTCAATCAGATGATCATTGAGATGAACGAGCAGCTGATCGATTCCAAGAAAGCCGTCGCCATGGCCATAGCCGACGAAAAGCGCCTGGAGCGGGAGGTTTCGGAAAACCGCGCCAAGGCCGAGGAGTGGGAGAAGAAGGCCATGCTCGCCGTGCGGGCGGGCAGGGACGATCTGGCCAAGGAAGCCCTGCTGCGAAAGCAGGAGCACGAGAGCTATGTCGGTCAGCTGGGTACCCAATGGCAAGCCCAGAAGGAATCGGTGGAAAAGCTCAAGGAATCTCTGCGGGGGTTGCAGACAAAGATAGAGGAAGCCTCGCGCAAGAAGAATATACTTGTCGCCAGGGCCAAACGCGCCGAAGCCCAGGAAAAGATAAACAAGACAATGTCCTCGCTGCAGGGCTCCAAGAGCGCCTTCGACACCTTCGACCGCATGGCCAGGAAGATCGACGAGATCGAGGCCAGGGCCGAGGCTCAGAAAGAGCTGGAGGAAGTATCCTCAGGAGCAAGCCTGGACAAGCAGTTTGCCGCCCTGGAGTCTTCTCCCGCGGCCGCCGATACCCTTCTGGAAGACCTGAAGCGCAAGATGATTTCCGAGGATGCCGGCAGCGGCAGCGCTTCCAGCGGCGCCGCCGGCAGTTCTTCCTAAGCCTCCGGCGGCGCTCAAGGCCGCGTCCATGGGATTATTGCCGATCAGGGTTCTCCTCCTTCCGGGGGGAGAACCTTCTTTTTTAAACGATACAGGGCAAAACGGCGGGATGAACGAAAGCCCCTTTCTCAGCGTGGATCGATTGGACAGCCTGCCTCCGCGGGATATCCTGGAATCGGGACGCTGGCAGCTCTGTGTCCTTCCCTGCGAGCTTTACCTTTCCAGCGGAACTCTCCCGCCGGGACTGCCGGCGATTGTTTTCGGTCCCTCGACCCTTGCTCTTGCCTGTCTCGAGGCGGGAGCCTCCGACTTTATGCGGCCTGACTGGTCCTGGCTCGAGTTGGACGCCAGGCTTTTCAGGTATTGGAGCCCTGAATTGACCGGCGACCTAGGTGTGTACAGACTGTGGGGAGCAAAACTGGTCAAGCGGAGCGCCATCGAACCGAAAGCCTCTCCCTTGAATCCTGAAACCGGACTGAATCTCTCGGTCAGGGAAGCCTCGGCGCTTCGGCTGTTCGCGTATCGTTCAGGCAGGACTCTGCCCTTCTGCGCCCTTTGTGGACATGAAGGGAATAGCGCGGCGGGGAACTGCGCAAAGAGTCGCGCAAAGCCCTGTGCCGCGGTTGCGATGATGATTTCCCGGCTCAGGAAAAAACTGCTTCGCCTCGATCCGGGGCTTGCCCGCAACCTGCGGTCAGCCCGCGGGCAGGGCTACCTATGGATCGATGAGCGGATCCGACAGGATTAGCAGTTTTCGATTCGCTCTATGTAAGCCCCCAGGGCCCTGAGCCTTTCGCTGATCCGCTCGTAGCCCCGCTCGATCTGGTATACGTTCTGAATAGTGCTCTGGCCGTCGGCGCAGAGGGCTGCGATGACCATGGCCATACCGGCCCTGACATCCGGCGAGACAAGGAGAGCTCCCGACAGCCTGGCGGGTCCCGAGACCACGGCGCGGTGCGGATCGCAGAGCACGATGCGGGCTCCCATCCCAATCAGCTTGTCCACGAAAAACATTCGGGATTCGAACATTTTTTCATGGATCAGGACAGTGCCTTCTGTCTGGGTTGCCACGACGGTCATAATCGATGTGAGATCGGGAGGGAAGCCGGGCCAGGGAGCGTCGTCGATCTTGGGGATCTGTCCGCCCAAGTCGGCCGAAACCTTCATGAGCTGGTTGCTGGATACGTAAAGGCTGTTGCCCTTAATCTCCCAGGAAATGCCCAGTCTGCCGAAACCGACCCGTAAGGGAGGCAGATCTTCGGGTTTGACTCCGTCGATGGTTATTTCACCCCGGGTTACCGCGGCCAGGCCGATAAAGGAGCCGATCTCCATAAAATCAGGGCCGATACTGTACTCGCAGCCGCCAAGTTCGGGAACGCCGTCGATGTAGAGCACGTTGGATCCGACACCGCTGATCTTGGCGCCCATGGCGTTGAGCATGAGGCAGAGATCCTGTACATGTGGCTCGGATGCGGCGTTTCGCAAGACCGTCCTACCTTCGGCCAGTACTGCGGCCATGATGGCGTTCTCCGTGCCTGTTACCGATGCCTCGTCCAGGAATATGGGGGCTGCCTTGAGCTTAGGCGCCGAAAAGCGCAGAACCCCTTCAATTGTTATTCTGGCCCCCAGTTCCTGGAGCGCCAGCAGATGGGTATCGATGCGCCGTCTTCCTATCGTGTCGCCGCCGGGAGGGGGGAGGATCGCCTGGCCGAAACGGGCTAAAAGCGGCCCGGCAAAAAGCAGGGAAGCCCGCACCTTCCTGGATTGCTCGGCGGGAACATCCTGCCGCTCTATGCTCCGGGGGTCTATGCTCCACTCGTGAGGACCCAATCTTTCCACCTGGGCGCCGAGATGGACCAGAACCTCGATCATCACCGCCACATCTTCGATTTCGGGGATGTTTTTTAACACTACCGGTTCTCTTGCGAGTACCGTCGCTGCCAGGCAGGGGAGGGCTGAGTTCTTGTTTCCCGAGGCTGTGACCTTGCCCTTTACCGGGTGGCCGCCTTCGACGATGTACTTGTACATGCTTCCACTGTAGGATCTAAAACAGGCTTTGGTCAACCGATTTCGGCAATCCGGGCAAGGCTCTTCTTCCGTAGGCCAAAAGCGACTATAGTGCTTGAATGCAGGGGGAACAGAGCATGGCAGATGAACTTATCCTACCCAGGCCCGACGATTTCCATGTCCACTTCAGGCAGGGCGGGTCGCTGCAGCACTATGTCAGGAGTCAGGCTGCCTGGTGCGGCAGGGCCCTCGTTATGCCCAATACCCTTCCCCCCATCGCCGATGCCGCTTCGCTGATCGACTATCGGAAGA
>JAVEYV010000128.1:0-6611 GCA_034003305.1 Spirochaetia bacterium
TCTCAGCGTGGAAATCGAAAGAAAACCCGAAAAGCTCCTGGAAGACGCGGACTGAGAAATAGTCGATACTACAAAGCCAATTTTAAAATTCCGCTAACTTTTAAAATTGGCTCAAATACTGTTTGTTTCTATATTTAAAACAGCGTTTCATTATATAATAATGCTTGCCCGTTTTCATAAGTCGGTATAGAATAACGAAAGTCGATACAGCAAAAGCACAATCGTACTACCTCTCTAAAAACCTTCAAGGAGGGTTGAATGAATTCCTACATCAAGCAAGTGCTCGATGATCTCAAGGCTCGCTATCCCTGGGAGAGCGAGTTTTTGCAGGCCACCGAGGAAGTGCTCGAGTCCATTGCTCCGGTAATCGAAGCAGAGCCTAAATACAAGGCACAGAAAATTCTGGAGAGAATTGTAGAGCCAGAGCGCAGCATTATCTTCAGGGTGCCCTGGGTTGACGACAAGGGCGAGTACCATGTGAACCGAGGCTACAGGATTCAATTCAATTCGGCTATAGGACCCTACAAGGGCGGCGTTCGCTTTCATCCCAAGGTTACGCTTTCAACCCTGAAGTTTCTCGGTTTTGAGCAGACCTTCAAGAACAGCCTGACCGGGCTTCCCATGGGAGGCGGCAAGGGCGGATCGGATTTCGACCCCAACGGCAAGAGCGACAATGAGATCATGCGCTTCTGCCAGAGCTTTATGTGCGAGCTTTACCGCCATGTGGGCGCCGACGTCGATGTTCCCGCCGGAGATATCGGCGTAGGGGGAAGGGAAGTCGGCTACATGTTCGGTCAGTATAAGCGCCTTGCTAATGAGTTTACCGGTGTATTCACCGGCAAGGGACTTAGCTTCGGCGGTTCCCTGATCAGACCCGAAGCCACAGGATACGGTGCAATCTATTTTGCCAACGAGATGATGAAGGTGCAGAAACAGAGCCTGGAAGGCAAGACTATCGCTGTCTCCGGTTTCGGGAACGTTGCCTGGGGCGCCTGCATCAAGGCAAGCCAGCTGGGCGCCAAGGTGGTTACCATCTCCGGCCCCGACGGCTATGTCTACGATCCCGACGGTATCGGTACCGAGGAAAAATGGGATTATCTCAAGGAAATGCTGGTAATCGACCGGAATAAGGTCGAAACCTATGTGCGTAAATACCCGAACGCGAAGTTTTTCGCCGGCAAAAAGCCCTGGATGCAAAAGGTCGATATTGCCATGCCCTGCGCAATCCAGAATGAGCTGAACGGCGAGGATGCCACGACGCTTATCGCCAACGGCGTATCAACCGTGGTTGAGGTGAGCAACATGGGCTGCACTCCCGAGGCTTGGAAGCTCTTTATCGAAAAGGGCATTCCCTTTGCCCCGGGCAAGGCTGCCAACGCCGGCGGCGTGGCGACCAGCGGTCTGGAAATGAGCCAGAACTCCATGCGCCTGGCCTGGACTGCCGAAGAAGTGGACGAAAAGCTTCATGGCATTATGCGCAACATTCACAAGGCCTGCGTCGAAACAGCTTCCCAGTACGGCTTTGAAGGCAACTATGTCGTGGGCGCCAACATCGCCGGGTTCAAGAAGGTAGCCGACGCAATGCTGGCCCAGGGGCTCGTGTAGGAGCCTAGGCGAGCAAGCAGAACGGCAGATGAGTTCGGGCCGGCCGCGCGAAGCGCGGCCGGCCCATTTGTGCTTTTTGAAGTTCCTCGAACCTTGTTGTGGAAGAGGTCGCCTGGATACCCGAGTGGCCTCCTCCTTTTTCAAGAGCGTAGCGAAGCAGGTTTTTCATGGGGGGTCTTGCTGACAGCCTTCTCTTTTTACTGACCGCTGCCTCGAATCCATGGTATAAACTGCTGTATCCGGAAGGAGAATCAGCCAGGCATGAACGTAGTTCGAGAAAAAACAAACCTTTCAGGAAGCATAGAAGCACCGCCCTCAAAAAGCCTAACCCAACGGGCTATAGCCTGTGCGGTACTGGCCGAAGGCCATAGCCGGATTAGGGCAAGTTCGCTGTGCGCCGACGCCCTATCTGCCCTGGGCGTAGCCCGAGCCTTAGGAGCAACGGTGGAGCGAAGAGATGCCTGGATTTCCATACAGGGTTCTCCTCTGTTCAGGGAACTAGCGAGCGGGCTTTGGGAGGGGAATGACGAGGCTGGTATCGATCTCGATTGCGGAGAATCGGGACTCTGCATGCGCATGTTCAGTCCCATAGCCGCGCTGCTTCCCCGGAGCACCCGGCTTTTGGCCTCAGGCTCCCTGTCGGCACGGCCCATGGCGATGATGGAAGAACCCCTGAGAAGTCTCGGGGCATTCTGCAGCACCAGGGACGGCAGGGCTCCCATCGCGATCCGCGGTCCCTTGAGGGGAGGCAGTATCTCCTTGGATTCAAGCGGCAGTTCTCAATTCCTGACCGGTCTTTTGCTCGCCCTTCCGATGGCCAGGGAGGATTCGGAGATTCTCGCCCGGGGTACAGTGAGCAGGGGGTACCTCGACCTCAGTATCGCTGCCGCAAGGGCTTTTGGCGTAAAGATTGAACGTGATGAGAATTATGGCCGCTTCAGCATATCGGGGCGACAAGACTATCAAGCTACAACGTATGAGGTCGAGGGCGACTGGAGTTCGGCTTCATTTCTCGTTGCCGCGGCGGCCCTGGCCGCTTCTGAAGAAGGTTTGTCGATTCGCGGACTCGATAAGGAATCCCAGCAGCCTGACAAGGCGGTGCTGGAAGCAGCGGCGGCGGCGGGGACTCCCTTCGAATTTCTGGGTACTACGCTCAGGGTGGGCAGGGCCTCCCTCAAGGCTTTCAGTTTCGACGCCACCGACTGTCCCGATCTCTTTCCGCCCCTTGCCGCCCTGGCATCAGCTTGCCCGGGTGTATCCGATATAAAGGGCGTAGGGCGCCTTAGGGGCAAGGAGAGCGACAGGGCTGCCAGCCTCATGGCCATGCTTAAGAATCTCGGCATCGGGTCTGAAATACATGGGGATAGTCTGCGTATTCACGGCGCCAGGCCCTCGGGAGGCCGCGTGGAGGCCTGGGGCGACCATCGTATCGCCATGGCTGCGGCCGTCGCTGCCTTGGCCTCCCAGGACTCTGTCATTATCGACGGAGCGGAATGTGTCGCCAAATCATGGCCGGGATTTTTCGATGATCTGGACTCGCTGCGCAGTTAATCCAAGCTCGGCTCATGGGTACGAGAAGAGGATTCTAGCGACGCGGCCTAGTTCTAGTCGGCGATATTTTTTCGCAGTGTATCCAGGAACTTTTTCATCTCTTCGTAGTCTCGCTGCCTGATAATGTGGGTGAGATAACTCAACTTGGAATTGATGAGCTCGAGCTGCCTGATCGTGTACTGGTTGAACATGATTTCCGTGAGTAGCCTGTCGTCCTCCGCCAGGAGCCCTTTGGCAGACGCCATATGCCGCTTAAAGTTGGTACCGGGAGCTTCCTGTTTCTGCATGCAGGCGGCGAAGACCATGCTGGAGGCGAAGGGCGTGGCCAGAGAATAGGCAACGGTCTTGTCGTGCTCCTCGAAACTGTACTCGAAAATCTTTATGGAGAGCTTGCTGTAAATTTCCTTGAAAAAGGCCTTTCCCTCATCGCAGGATTCGGAAATGATGATCGCGCTCTCGTCCTTCAGATCCCTGATATTCGCCAGGGTGGGGCCGAACATGGGGTGGCTGGATACAAAGGGTCTGCCTAGCGCGGCATAGTAGTCCTGGAGGCCGTTTTTTACCGACGCTATATCGGCAAGAATACAGGTCTCGGGAATGTGGGGAAGGACGGCATCGAAGGCCTTGGTCGTATTGCCAAGGGCTACCGAGTTGATGAAGAGTTCGGGTTTTGCCTCGTCCAGCTCAGCAAGATCGAGAATTCGGTGGACCTTCATGAAGTATTTCATTTTTAAGGGGTCTGAGTCGTGTACCCAGACCTCGTGATTCCAGCAGAGCTCCTCGGTGAGCCATGCGCCCATCTTGCCGGTGCCGAGTATGAAAATTTTCATTGCTGTATCCTCGTTTCCCTGTAGCAGCCGAGTATTCTGAAATCCTCGGCCATGGCTGAGACAGCCTTGACCGCAGTTTCCACCTTGGGATCTTTGATGGAACCTTCGAAATCGATGAAAATCGCATAGGTTCCGGGCTTGTCGGGTACCGATTCGATCCTTGTGAGGTTGATCGCCGCCTTGGCAAAGACGCTGAGCACGGCGAAGAGGGAGCCGGCCTTGTCGCCTGCGGTAAAGACCGCCGAACAGCGGTCGCCGTCCTGATCGCCCTGGTCCATGGAGAGTACGAAGAAGCGGGTTCTGTTGTGCTCAGAATCCTGGATATCTTCTTTTATGATTTCCAGTCCGTAAAGATCGGAGCAGAATTTGCTGGCTATGGCGGCGACCCCCTTGGGTCTTAGTTCCGCCAGGTCTTTGGCAGAGCCTGCGGTATCGTAGTGCTGCTGGGGTTCGAGGCGGTTTCGAGCTATGAAATTCCTGCATTGAGAAAGGGCCTGGCTGTGCGACCAGACCTGTCTGAGTTCCCGGTGATCGGCGCCGGGAGCGCAGAGCAGGCAGTGCCGAACCGGCATATCGATCGCTGCGATTATCTTGAGATGGGTATAGATGAGAATCGAATTGACTGGGCCTACAAGGCCGCCCAGGGTGTTCTCGACGGGAACGATGCCGCAGTCGACCAGTCCCTCTTCGATCATGTCGAATACATCGGTAAACTCCCTGCAGGGGATCATGGCGCCGTTCGGGTAGAGGGCACGGGCAGCCACTTCGCTGTAGGCGCCGTGCTCACCCTGGAATCCGATTGTCCGCTGATCGGTTGCCTGAATCCTTTTTGTTTCGCCGATTATGGTTTTATACAGTCCTTCGGCGAAATCAGGCTCCAGGAGACAATGGCTGGAGTGCCTGATTTTATCCAGCACGAGTTTTTCCCTGCCGGTATCCTCAATGATTTTCTTGAGTTTTTTGGTCAGCAGAGCTTTTTCGATGCGTTGGTTGAGCAGCGATGTTATTTTCATGTCGATCTTGTCGATATCCAACCTCAGGTCCTCGAGGGTCATGCTTTCCTCCATGGGTTTTCGTTGCCGTTCATGTTTAAGCCGCGATCGGTACGGTATAGATCGGCGAGGCCGATCGCTGTCGCCGCCTCGATGACCACCGCGCTTCGCAGGGCGATGCAGGCGTCATGGCGACCTTCTATTACAAGTTCCGTCATAGTTTTTTTGGAAAAATCGTAGCTCTGCTGAGCCCGGGCGATGGACGAGGCAGGTTTTACGGCTACGCGCAAAACAAGCTCGTTGCCATTGCTGATGCCGCCGTTGATGCCGCCAGCGCCGTTTTTACTCGTTCTGCCCGAAGCGTCGACGATGGGATCGTTGTGCTCCGAGCCGAACATGCCCGCGGCCGCAAACCCATCCCCGAATTCGAGGGCTCGCACCGCGGGCACGGCAAACAGTATATGGGCGAGAACGCTTTCGCAGGCGTCGAAGAATGGCTCCCCGAGTCCTACCGGAATCCCCCGCACCCTGGTCTCAACAATCGCCCCTACCGAATCGCCCCTGGCGACCGCCTCGGCCACCAGCTCGTCCAAGGATTGGCCGCTTCGGCCCGAAAGCACCCTGGTCGAGAATTCGGCGAAAGAAAGTATTTTTTTGGCGATTACCCCTGCGGCAACGAGGCCTGCGGTGACACGCCCTGAAAAATGTCCGGAACCCCTGGGGTCCGAAAACCCCGAGTATTTTTTCATGCCGGTAAAATCGGCGTGGCCCGGCCGGGGAACGGCGCGGAACTGGTCGTAGTCCGATGAACGGGTGTCCTTATTGGGAATGCTGAGCGATATTGGGGAGCCTGTGCTGTATCCTCGATAAATCCCCGAATGGATGCTCACCAGGTCCGATTCCTTGCGGGGCGTCGTTCCTGCGGCACCGGACCTTCGCCTGGCCATGTCGGCTTCGAAGTCTTCGGCCGAGATCGCCAAACCCGGAGGACAGCCGTCAATCACGGCTCCCACCGCCGCCCCGTGGGATTCGCCAAAAATCTCCACCCTGAAAAGTCTTCCAAAATTGTTCATCTGAGGTCCTCCCGCAGAAAGGAAAGAAGCTCATCGAAGGGGATTTTTTCAATTTTGACCGCTCCAATTCCTTCGGGCAGAATAAAATGCACGAGCTCGCCCACGCGTTTTTTATCCATGAAGAAGAGCTCTGCGGCCTTCTTTCTCAAAGAACCGTCGGTATCGACAGCCTCAATACTCACCGGGAGGCCGTAGAGGGAGAGGAGCCTGAGTATTCTGCCCTTTTCCGCTTCCTTTATCCTGCCCTTGGCGCAGGCGTACCCGGTGGCGAGGGCGATACCCAGAGAGACGGCATAGCCGTGGAGCATGCCGCTGGCGGATTCCAGGGCATGGCCGAAGCTGTGTCCCAGGTTGAGCAGCCGTCGGCTGCTAGACTCCCTTGGGTCTTGGGCGACCACTTCCAGTTTGAACTGTTGGGAAAGACCGATTATGCGTTCGAGAACATCGGCGGGGCAGGCTTTGTAGTCCAGGCCCTGTTCGCAGCCAAACCGCTGAACGGAGTCTTCTAAAAAGTCGAAATGGCGTCCGCCCTCGAGAATTCCGTGTTTTACCGCTTCGGC
>JAVEYV010000129.1:0-6598 GCA_034003305.1 Spirochaetia bacterium
GGAATGTTGTTGGTATACGTATGTCGCATTACAGAAGGTGCCCACGCCCCTGGGCAGGGACCGTGGGCACCGCGGTGATTACAAAGTTCAGGCTTAGGCAAAGCCGCAAGGCCGGGGCGAAGGTCGCCCGACCTTCGCCCCGGCCCGCCTGTAGAAACCTTATTTCTTGGCAGCGTTCACGGAATCGCGGAGCTTGTTGATCTCATCGGCACTCATGGTAAAGGCCGAGGGAATCTTCACCGAGCCGGCCTTGATTTCGTTCTGTACCTTCTCCAGTTCCTTCTGAAGGGCAGCGGGGACGGCGCTGTTGAAGGGCGCATAGGCAATGGCACCTTCTGCGGCGCCCACATAGACCTTCTGGCCGCCGAGTTTCTTGCCTTCCATGTAGGCGCTGACCGCCTGGAAGAGGGTGAGGTCGACGCGTTTCATGGTGGAAGTGAGGATGAGGTTAGCCTTGGCGGGCTCCGAGGCAAAGAGGGCGGCCTGGTTGGTGTCGACGCCAATGGCGAATTTATTGGTTTCCACCGCTGCGTCGAAGAGGCCGAGGCCTGCGCGGCCGGCCGCGTGGTAGACCACGTCGGCGTTGTAGGTCTTGATCTGGATGAGGGCCTGATCCTTGGCCTTGGCGGTGTCGGTGAAGGAATTTACATAGTTATAGATAACCTTGACCGCGGGGTTAACCTTCTGGGCTCCGGCGATGTAGCCGACAAAGAAATCGTTGATCCCGGTTATGTCGCGGCCGCCGATAAAGCCGATGACGTTGTCGCTGTTAAACCGCGCGTCGCCGGTGGACTTGGTGATAAGTCCGGCCAGGGCTCCGGCCAGGTAGCCGGCTTCGGAGTTTTTATACTGAATCGAATGGACGTTGCCGATATCGGAGGCGATCCAGCCGTCGTACATGACATAGAGAGTCTTGGGATAGCGGCCCGCCACTTCCTGCACGGCGCTGTTGAAGTTGTTGGAGCAGAGGACGACTGAGTAGCCCTCGGCACCGGCATCTTCCAGGGCGGGAGCGTATTTGGTGGTATCGGAGCCGAGCTCGGTGTATTTAACCGTGACCTTGTCTCCGAATTTTTGCTTGATCATGTCCAGTCCGCCCTTGGCGGAATCGTTGAATCCCTTGTCGCCCAGAGATCCCGAGATGAGAAGGAAGACGCTCGCTTTGGCCGGCGCCTGGGCGAAGACAGGCATGGCTATAGCCATAACCAGCACAAGTGCGGCAACGGTGATGACTTTTCTCATTGAATCGCTCCTTTTTATTGTACACCCCGATACCAGGGTGACGTAGTTCGTATCTCAATTGAATAGCACTATTGTCCAATAGAGTAAAGCCGTCCGGGGCACTTTTTACAGGCTATTCGGCGGCATCGCCGGTTTCTCAGCCCCAGCTTTTCAGCGTCTGGAATGTAAAAATTCGCACATGTCTAGCATTGATAATGTCGGGACGCTAGTATTGGCAGTAATCATATTGCTTTCCCGGCACATTCAAGGAGCGTCGGCTATGAAAAATCAGCAGCCTGCCTTTATTCCCGGTATCGACAAGCAGGGACTTTTCGAGCTCGCTGCCCGGCTTAAAGTCCTGCCAGAGCCGGGATTTTTCGAATTCGAAACAAAAAAAGCGCTTGTGGAATTTTTTGGAAGCTTAGGGGGCGGTACCGAGGCTGCCGGACCTGCCGGAGGCCTAACCGGGCTGGGCGATGCCGCATCAGCGAGGGTTCGAATCATTGACGGGCTGGCCAGGACAGCAGTCGTGGCCGAGTTGGGCGATCCCGAAGCTCCTGCGGTGATTTTGCTAGCCGATATCGACGCCCTCCCGACGCCGGAGGCTCCCGGCGGCATGGCTCACTCCTGCGGCCATTATGCCCAGGCTGCGGTTATGGCTTCGGTTTTTAAAGCCCTGGCGAGGTCCGGGCTTGTTGAGCGATCGGGGATGCGCCTTCTTTTCGTTGGCGCCCCGGCGGAGGAATACGTCGAGCTTTCGCGCCGGATGGAGCTGAAAAAAGCCGGGGAACTCCGCTTTCTCTCGGGCAAGCAGGAGCTGATTTATCGGGGAATCTTCGACAAACCCTGCCTCGTGCTCAAATACCATTCCATGGAAGACGCTCCTGCCCGGGAACTCACGGTAAACGGTCGACTGGGCGGCTTTATCGCTAAACGAGCCGAGTTTTTTGGCAAGCCAGCCCATGCGGGCGCCCATCCCGAAGACGGCACCAATGCCCTGAGCGCTGCCAGTCTCGCCTTGCAGGCGATCCATGCCCAGCGGGACAGTTTTAAGGACGAGGATCACGTAAAAATCCACCCCATCCTTTCAGAGGGCGGATCGGTGGTCAATATCGTGCCCGCCAAGGCTGTCATCGAGACCTATGTCCGCGCCTGGACTCAGGCCGCGCTGACTGATGCGGCGCTGAAAGTAGACCGCTCGTTCCGCGCGGGGGCTCTGGCCCTCGGCGCGGCCTTGCGCATCACCGACACCCCCGGATACCAGCCCTTTATTCCCTGCCCAGCGCTGGGCGAGGTTTTGGGCAAGGCCGCGCTGGAGTTCGAGGCCCCCGATCGAATCGACGTTGCCGATACATCCAACGCCTCCGACGACATCGGCGATGTGGCCTGCCTGGTTCCCACCGGCCAGCTGGGCTGCTCGGGCTTTACCGGCAGCATTCACTCCAAGGATTTCGAGCCTTCCGATCCGTCTCGGGCATATCTGCGGCCGGCTGAAATCCTGCTTCGCACGGCGCAGCTGCTGCTCGACAACGAAGGAGCGGCTGCTCGGCGAATAATTAAAGAATTCAAGCCTCGGTTTTCCAAGGCCGAATATCTTGCTGCGGTGGAGTCGATGTTTTCGATACAGGATTTCAGCAAAGAATAGCTGATTTTCGAATTCTCGATAAATCAGGTATAGTCATTACAAATGATCATCAGGAGAATCAACATGGAAAAAGCGAAGGTCTACTTTTCCGATTTCCGCACAATCGCCTTCGGAGACGGGCTTCCCACGAAACTGAAAAAGCTTATCAAGGCCGCCGGCATCGGCCGGATCGATTTTAACGGCAAGTTTGTCGCCATAAAAATGCACTTCGGCGAAATGGGCAATATCAGTTACCTTCGGCCCAACTACGCCAAGGCCGTCGCCGATACTGTCAAGGAACTGGGCGGCAAGCCCTTTTTGACCGATTGCAACACCATGTATCCGGGCAAGCGCAAGAACGCCCTGGAGCACCTGGAATGCGCCTGGGAGAACGGCTTCGGTCCCCTCTCGGCAGGCTGTCCGATAATCATCGGCGACGGGCTTAAGGGCACCGACGACATCGGGGTACCGGTTGCGGGGGGCGAGTACGTAAAGGAAGCCCGGATCGGCCGGGCTATCATGGATGCGGATATATTCATAAGCCTCACGCATTTTAAAGGTCACGAGATGACCGGCTTCGGCGGGGCGATAAAGAATATCGGCATGGGATGCGGCTCCCGGGCTGGCAAGACCGAACAGCACTCCGGCGGCAAGGCTCACATAAAAAAAGCGCTCTGCACGGGCTGCCGCCGCTGCCTGCGGGAGTGCGCCAACAACGCCCTGGAATTCGATCCAACGGCTAAAAAAATGAGCGTGAATACGGAAAACTGCGTGGGCTGCGGCCGCTGTCTAGGGTCCTGCAACTTCGACGCTATCGTTTTCAGGGAGGATGCGGCCATCGAGGTGCTCAACCGGCGCATGGCTGAATACACAAAGGCAGTGGTGGACGGGCGCCCTAATTTCCACATTTCCCTCGTTGTCGACGTGTCTCCCTATTGCGACTGCCATGGGGAGAACGATACCCCGATCCTGCCGAACATAGGAATGTTCGCGTCCTTCGATCCCCTGGCTTTGGATCAGGCCTGTGTGGACGCCTGTCTCAAGGCGAAGCCCCTTCCGGCTTCGGTGCTCTCGGACAAAGCCGCGGAACCTGATTTTACCGACCTTCACGACCATTTTACAAACACCAGCCCCGATTCGGAATGGAAAACCTGTCTCGACCATGCCGAAAAAATCGGCCTCGGTTCGCGGGACTATACCTTAGTGCTGATCTAGCGCGGCTGCTTGGGAAGGGAGGTAAAGCTCTGCTTGACCAGAAATTCCAGCCGCCTTATAGTAGTATTTGATTTCGGAGCAGGCGAAGCAGTATTCACAGCTTTACCGGGCGTCAGCAACAGGCCGATCATAGCCTGCCGGACCGATCATAAAGGTTCCGGCGGGCTTTTTTTTATACCCCTGCGGGACCTATCGACCCAACGCGGAGGCATGTAATGGATAAGGAAAAACGAAAACTCGGGTATCGGGAAGGCCTGATCTCGTCGGTCTTGAATACGCTTTTATTCGGCCTGAAATTCTGGGTCGGCACGGCCGTAGGGTCGGTGGCGATGATCGCCGATGCCTGGCACACTCTTTCGGACACGCTCACTTCGCTGGTGGTTATTCTCGGTTTCTGGATTTCCTCCAAGCCGAAGGATGAGGAGCACCCCTTTGGCCACGGCAGGGCTGAGCTCATTGCCTCGGTCATTATCGGGACCCTCCTCGGCGTCGTGGGGGTCAATTTCCTTAAAGAGTCCTGGAAACAGCTCATGAATCACCAGGCTGTGAAATACAGCGCGATTTCCATTATTGTCTTTGCCGTATCGGTAGTGGCGAAAGAAGCATTGGCACGATATTCGATATGGGCGGGCAAGAAGGTAAAGGCCCAATCGCTCCTGGCGGACGGCTGGCACCATAGAAGCGACGCGCTTGCCTCGGCGCTGATCATTGTCGGCGCCCTCTTCGGTTTCCGGTTCTGGTGGATCGACGGCATTCTGGGTATTGGGGTTTCCGCGCTGATTCTCTATGCCGCGGCGGATATTATTCGAGGGGCGGTGAACACGCTGATGGGCGAAAAGCCCGACGCCGAGCTGGTAGGCCATGTTCGAGCGATCGTTGATTCTGCGATTCCCGGCACTTCGAAGCTCCACCACATTCATCTTCATACCTACGGCGACCAGAAAGAAATGACCCTGCACATACGGCTGCCGGCTGACATGAGTCTTCGCGAAGCCCATTCCATAACCTACGCCATAGAAAACCGGATACGCAAAGAGCTCAACATCGAAGCGACGATTCATCCCGAGCCCGAGCATAAGAATTGACTTTTACTGCCGCGCCGCGCAGCCTTTTTCAAGCCGCTGAGCCAGGGTTTCGAGAAGAGGTTTGAGCGTAAAGTACTCTTCCATCGATTCAAAAACGCAGGCCGCCAAGGCACGGGGTATGTCCGCCGCCGCTTTTTCCAGCGCTCGTCCTTTTCCGGTAAGCGAGAGTAGGACTACCCGTTCATCGCCCTGGCTCCCTCGCTGTTTTACAATAAGCCCTAGCCCGGTCAAACGCTTTATCATAGGGGATACCGTGCCTGTATCCAGAACCAGGGCATCGCAGAGCTGTCCAACGGTCAGACTTTTGTGTTCCCACAGGGCGAGCATGGCCAGGTATTGGGGATAGGTCAGGCCTAGGCCTTCCAACAGGGGCTTGTAGCGTGCCACAATTGCCCTGTCGATGCGGTGAAAGAGAAAGCAGACCTGATTGGACAATAATAGCTCTGGATTGGTCATATTACTTTCCTAGCAGCGATTTGATGTCTTCTTCCATTTTTTCAGGCTCGACGGTCGGTTCGAAGCGCTTAATCTTCTCGCCATTAGGCGATACAAGGAACTTCGTAAAATTCCACTTTACCGTGTCTCCCAAAAGCCCTTTTGTTCTTTTCTTAAGTTCCGCGAACAGTGGGTGGGCATTCTTTCCGTTTACATCGATCTTCGCCATTACAGGGAAGCTCACGCCAAAATTCAAGGCGCAGAAGTTCTGGATCTCGGCGTCGCTGCCAGGCTCCTGGTGGGCAAACTGATTGCAGGGGAACCCGAGCACCACCAAACCCTGGTCTTTATATTTTTTATGGAGTTCTTCAAGCCCTTTGTACTGATGGGTAAAACCGCACTTGCTGGCGGTATTTACAATCAAGAGCACCTTGTCTTTGTAGGATTCCAGGGTAATAACCGATCCATCCGCCTTTTTAATCTCATACTCATACATTTTTCCATAACTCATGGTAGTCTCCTTAGAACTTGCACATTCTGTAGCATAAAATAAATATAGCATAAAATAATATTGTGTGCAATATATATTCATCGATTTATGCAAAAAAAGAGCTGTCCAGGAATTTCTTCCCGGACAGCTCGGTTATGCTGCCTACCTTAGTGAATGCTTAGTATTCAGATGCGGCGGAAGTAGCGTCTTCCTCGGCTGCGGCGGCGGGAGCCGGCGCTTCAGCCTGCGGGCTGGCGGGAGTCTGGGGATCCCAAATGGCCCAGTTCTGGGGGCGGGCGTGGTCGGTGACGGCGCTTACCGCGTCCACAGCCGGGTCGGGTTTGCCGATTACTACCGCCGCGATCATGATGCAATTGCCTTCAACGGGGAACTTGGCAGGAGGGTTGGGGAAGCCCCAGGCTCTCATGTAGTTCTTGCCCTGGACGAATTTGCTGATGTCCCAATTGGGGGTGTTGTAGGCGCCGATACCGTAGGTGACCGAAGGATCCTTCGGCGTAATGGTCGAAC
>JAVEYV010000130.1:0-6475 GCA_034003305.1 Spirochaetia bacterium
AGGCCCTCGAATATAGCAGGCGAGCCGCCGAAGGCGGCTCGCCCCGACAATGTAGGGAGAAGGCACATGCCGCAGACCTGCATACACAACGCCACAGTCGTGGCGGGATACGCCCTCATGCCCGAAAGCGCCGTGCTTGTTGAGGGCGACATCATCGCAGACATCTTTTCGGAACGGCGCTTCAGGCAAAAACACTTTTCCTCAGACGTCAATTTTATCGATGCCCAGGGAGCCTACCTGATACCGGGCCTTATCGATTCCCATATCCACGGTTTTGCCGGCTTCGGCACCGAAGACCTCTCCACCGATTCGATACTCGCTATGTCCAAGGCCCTTGTCGGCTATGGCGTCGCAACCTTCTGCCCGACCCTCTATCCCATGTCCGAGGAGGACATGATCGCCGGCATACGGGCGATCATAGCCGCCATGGGCTTGGAACCAGGGTCGAAAATCGCGGGCATTCATCTTGAAGGTCCCTTTATATCGCCTGCCAAGCTTGGGGTTCAGCGGGGCGAGTTCGCCCAACCTGTGGATATCGATCTCATGCATCGGCTCTACGAGGCCAGCGAAGGCCATATTGTCAACATGACCGTAGCCCCGGAGCTCAAAGGGATGAGAGAACTGGCCCTCTACTGCGCCAAGACCGGCATAGTCCTTCAGGCAGGCCATACCGACGCAAGTTACGAAAACATGATCGAAGGCATGCAGGCGGGCATCCGTCATTCGACCCACTTCTTCAATGCCATGAGCAGGCTCGACCATAGAAATCCCAATGCGGTCGGGGCAATTCTCATACAATCCGATCTCAGCTGCGAAATAATCGCCGACGGCAAGCACGTCCATCCCGATCTCATACGGCTGCTTGTGCGGGATAAGCCCAGCACGAATATTGTTTTAGTCACCGACGCTCTTAAGCCCACCGAACAAAAGGAAGGTCCCTTTTTCGCCAACCGCGAAGAAGTGATTTTATCCGACGGTCTGTTCTTGCGTGCCGCCGACCGGGTGATCGCAGGCTCCTCTCTCACCATGGTGGAGGGACTGAAAAACCTGGTCAATTTCGGCATCGCGCTGGAAATCGCCGTAAAAATGGCCGCTTCCAATCCCGCAAGAATCCTCAAGCTGCAGCAGCTCGGTGAGATCAGCCCCGGCTTTTTTGCCGATCTTACTTTACTGTCTTCTGATTTCAACGTAATAATGAGTATGGTTCGAGGCAGATTCGTCTTCGGCGCCTGAGCAGTCCAGCCCTAATATCGCTTTGGTCCTGAAGGCCCCGGCTATCCTGGGCCGCCGTTTATACTGCCGCAGCGCCCTAGATTCGCAGCCTCAGGTCGAATGGCAAAAAAGGAGTATCCAGATGCGCGTCATCATCCAACCCACCAGTGAGAAAGTCGCGGCCTGGGCAGCCAATCATGTGGCCCAAAGAATCCTGAACGCCCCTGCGGGAAGATCCTTTGTCTTAGGCCTGCCCACCGGATCTACGCCCCTGGGCATGTACAAGAAACTTATCGAACTTCACAAGGCAGGCCGCATTTCTTTTAAGAATGTCGTCACCTTCAATATGGACGAATATGTGGGCCTCGATGAGGAACATCCGGAGAGCTATCATCGGTTTATGTGGGATAACTTCTTTTCCCATATAGATATTAAAAGAGAAAATGTCAATATTCTCAATGGAATGGCCTCAGACCTTGATTCGGAGTGCCGAACCTACGAAACGCGAATTCAGGCGGCGGGCGGCGTCGATCTCTTTATCGGCGGGGTAGGCGCCGACGGGCACATCGCCTTCAACGAACCGGGCTCCTCACTCTCGTCCCGAACCAGGGTGAAGACCCTCACCAAGGACACAAGGGAAGCCAACAGCCGCTTCTTCGGCGGCGATATCGCCAAGGTTCCGGCCACCGCCCTAACCGTCGGCGTAGGAACGGTGATGGATGCCCGGGAAGTGATGATTCTCGTCACCGGCCAGGGCAAGGCTCGCGCCTTAAAACACGGGGTTGAAGACGGGGTCAGCCACATGTGGACCATGAGCTGCCTCCAGCTCCATCCCAAGGCGCTTATCGTCTGCGACGACGACGCAACCCTCGAATTGAAGGTCGGCACTGTCCGCTATTTTAAGGATATCGAGACAGAGCTTCGTTCCCGCCAAGGGTAATTTTTTCCCATACGGGAAGACAAATGAGTCTCCCGGCGCCGGCTTTGTACAAAGAGTCTGGCGCCGACAGTTTATTATCTCATTATAATATATATAGATAATAATCTACCTCTTTTTGGCACGTTAATTGCTACTTGATATATAGCTCCGCAATCAGCCTCGCTGATTCGGCCAAGGCCGGGATTCCAAGAAATACCGTTGGAGCAAAGATGTTTATTAAAGGAGATTTATTATGAACAGAACAGTACGTGCCATCGCTTTTTCGCTCATGGTAGGATTCGTCCTTGTTGCGGCTGCAGCTGCCTCGGGGGATGTTGGGCTCTACGGGAATGCGGCCGCCAAGGCCGATGATTCGCTGACTGTTGAGGACATGCTTCGCTACGCCGCCCAGGATGAGTACCTGGCTCGCGGCGAGTATGTGGCGATCATGAATAAATTCGGCACCATGAGGCCCTTCAGCAATATCATGAAGGCTGAGGAAAATCACCTGGCTTGGCTCAAGGACGCCTATGCGGCCTATGAGATTGCCTTCCCCGCCGACCAGTCTGCCGCCCACCTCCATATTCCGGCCACTTTACTGGAAGCCTATAAGACCGGAGTTCAGGCCGAAATCGACAACATCGCCATGTACGATCGCTTCCTGGCCAGCCCCCTTATCCAGGGTGCCGAATACGCCGACTTGAAAACGCTATTTACAAATCTGAGGAATGCTTCGGAGAATCACCTCCGGGCATTCCAGAATCAGCTGGCCAAGTACTAAAGGATCGCGGAATACTGCCGGGGAGGCCCGCCTCCTGCTTTCCCGGCTTTATATACGTTCGTTCCGGCTTCGGGATCTATTTCCCGAAGCCGGTTTTTTGCAGCTTGGGCGCAATAACTACAGCGCAGTATCCGTAATCTGGGTTTCGCCGGTAAAAGTCCTGGTGGGATTCCTCGGCTATCCAGAAGTCTTTTGCAGGCAGCACTTCTGTGACGATCGGCGACAGCCACCAGGGGCTCTGTTTTTTGATAGCCGCCAGAGCCTCTTCCTTCTGGGCCTCGCCGATGTAGTAAATTCCCGATCTGTATTGGGGGCCCACATCGTAGCCCTGCCTATCCTTGGTGGTCGGGTCGTGGATTTTCCAGATGTAGTTCAATAGGTCGCCGTACTTCACTATGGCGGAATCGTAGCGGATCCATACCGCTTCGGCGTGGCCGCTCCTGCCGGTGGATACGAACTCGTAGCTGGGCCTGTCATTGTCCCCGCCAATATAGCCCGATACTACATCGATCACCCCTGGAATATTTTCGTATACAGCCTCCAGACACCAGAAACAGCCTCCGGCGAGTATGGCGATTTCTTCACCTTCACCGGCCTGAAGCGGCAATGGCTTGAAAAAATCATGGCTCGAAAAGGGCGGAGAGGAGGCCCAGGGGGCCTCTTTTAGGGTAGTTTTCATCGTTGTCTCCGTGGTTGAAGTCGAGGCATTCCTGGAAGGCGCCGGCAGCAGTTCCGACGGCGTGGCTTGAACTTCCTGGGCATCGAGTCTGCCCGCGCAGGAACCGAGGATGAGCGCGGCGCCGAGTCCAAGAGTTAGAAATAGAGAATGGGTACCGTATTTCATTCTTGAAATATAATAATATTTGAATAGAAAGACATTCCAGAAGCATAGTTTCTATAATCCTCGCAGTTTGCTCACCGCTAAAGGCATACTAAAGTTCGCGAAGGGCAAGGAACCCCCCCCTTAGGCGGGAGGAACTGTGGAGTAAGAGTGTTCCCGTAGCAAGTGTGCGAAGTCATCAGGCGAAACAGGCTTGCTGAAGTAGTACCCCTGCATCTCGTCGCAGGAGTTTTCCTTCAGAAAGTTCATCTCCTCAGCCGTCTCCACCCCCTCGGCCACGACTGTCAGCTTCAGTGTCTTACCCATAGTAATGATTGCCTTGGCGATAGCCATGTCTTCGGCGTTCTCCGAAATGTTTCGAATAAAGGACCGGTCGACCTTGAGCGTATCGAAGGGGAGTTGCTTGATCTGGGCGAGGGAGGAGTAGCTGGTTCCAAAATCGTCAATTGCCAGCCTCACCCCGAGCTTTTTTATTTCCTCCAAAACCAAAATCATCTGCGTGGGATTATTCATCACCATACTCTCGCTGATTTCTAGTTCCAGAAGGTTTGAAGCCATGCCGGTTTTCTTGAGGGCGTCCCTGATATCACGAATCAGATTGTCATCAGCAGCTTGCCGCGGCGATAAATTCATCGACATCCGGACCGCGGGAAGTCCCTGTCTCTGCCAGGCTACATTCTGGGCGCAGACCGTATCCAGAACCCATTTGCCGATAGGTATGATCAACCCTGTTTCCTCGGCGACAGGGATGAATTGAGTAGGAGTCACTGTGCCAAGTTCTGGATTATTCCAGCGCAACAGCGCTTCGACACCGGAAATCACCTTCGTTTTAAAATCGAATTTTGCCTGATAATGCAGGGAGAATTCGTTGCGCTCCAGGGCAAGTCGCAAGTTGGTCTCGATCGCGAGACGCTCGATAGAGAGTGTTTTGATATTCTTTGAGTAGAATTGGTAATTGTTCTTGCCTTCTTCCTTGGCGAAATACATGGCTATGTCGGCGTTTTTCATCAGGGATTGTTCGTCCATCCCATCCTTTGGATAGACGCTGATCCCAAGGCTTGCCGTTATGCGGCATTCTTCACCCAGGAGCACAAGGGGCTTCATGATGCTGGCCAGCACTTTATGGGCTATCTCCGCGATTTTTTCTGGTTTATGCACTTCTTCGACCAGGATGACGAACTCGTCGCCGCCCATGCGAGCGACGACATCGGCTGCCCGCACTGCTTGTTTGAGCCGTAGCGCAATCTGCTGCAGCACGATGTCGCCAGCTTCGTGTCCCATGGTGTCGTTGATTATCTTGAACCGGTCGAGGTCGATGAAGAATACCGCCAATCGGCGTCGATGGTGCTTTGCGGATTCGATCGCGTGGTTCAGTAATTTGCTGAACATCAGACGGTTGGGCAAACCTGTCAGACCGTCGTGGGTGGCATAGAACTGAATCCTTTCTTCCGCGCGCCTGCGCTCGGTAATATCGTGTCCGACTCCCCGGAATCCGACGATTTTACCTGAATTGTTCCTATTAGGGAAAAAGGAAAATTCGATATGGACGGTTGCGGCATTCCCTCGGGTGAATTCATAGGAGAAATTCCTGGTCGCTTTGCCTGTCGTGAAGATTTCATTGAAAAGTTTGGAAAGCGAGTCAAAATCATCCTTTTTCACAAATTCTCGATAATTCCGGCCTAGCAACTCCTCCCTGGAAAGATCCAAGGCATTCGCCAGGATATCGTTGCAGAAAGTGAAAATGCCTTTCAGGTCGATCTCGAAATACCATTCTTCCATTTCGTCGAGTATGGTCCGATACCTTTCCTCCGACTGGCGGAGCACTTCTTCTATCCGCCTGCGTTTGGCGATCTCCGCGTAAAGTTCATCGGTTTTATCCAGCACGCTTTTTTCATAGACTTCAAGCAACTGTTCCAGCGTGGCTATCTGGGATTTGAGTAACTCGTTCTGATCGGCAGTCGATTCTTTATTTGTCATCAAGACCTGCCTTTTCCCGGAAAGGCAAATACCGATTTTTCAAAAGGCAAAACAGCCAGTTTTGTGTTCAACGAAAGATTTTTAAAAAGATCGGCGGTTTCTCTAGTGATCGAAAGCTTAAGAAAAAGGATGACCACAAAGATATCCAGCGAGGGGAGCATGCCGCCAAATCCCACCACCGATTTAATGCCGTAGGGTATTACGAACCCTTCCTGGTCGGGAATATAGGGACTGCCGAGCGCTTCAGGAACATAGAAGACTCCGTAGGTATTCTGCTCCAGGTCCAGTAGAAGCGCCGGATCCGGTTTGACAACCGACTGCACGCTCAAGCCCAGCTGTTGGATGAGGTTCCTGATCATAGGAAACTGATGTACCATTTCTTCGCTTGGCAGGGGAATTGCCTGATGTCCTTGCGATCTCCCTCTCGAATCCCAGTTGGGATTTTCTCCGATAGTTCCCAGGAGGCTCATGCACTTCATTCCGGGCTGGGGCCTGTTCGTATCGAGTATTTTTAGGGCAAAAGCCTGAAGTTCGCCGGGGAGTTCTTCATAGGAATGTGTCTTGAAAAATCGGATCAGCGGACAGGCGCGCTCACCGGTGAGGCCATCGATCAGCGTCTCGTACAGGTATCCTACGATCCTGCCGGCCGCTTCTTCCATATCTGAAGCTCCTGCCCCCATGCTTCGTATCGCTCTGCCCAATTCAGTTACAGCGCGGATGGTGAAGTTCGCCATATCATTGGATG
>JAVEYV010000131.1:0-6451 GCA_034003305.1 Spirochaetia bacterium
GATTCAGCGTAGCCCTGGGCTACCCACACCTCGCCGGCGGCGAAATTTTTCGCGAAGGCTTCGGCGTCGAACTTTAGGAGATTGGGTTTCCAAACATTGTCGATAAGGTCTCGAGCAGCATTTATCTCTTCCACCGATGTCGAGTTGACGGAGTATCCCAGGTACTTCAGGGCATCTCCTACTACCTCGCGCATATCATCCAGCATTATCATTTTGCCCGCAAGATCCTTTCTTGCGAATATGGACCAGGACCTATCGTAGGAAGCCACCTTTGTCTTGTTGACTGCGACACCCGCAGCTCCCATATAATAGGGAATCGAATACTCGTTGCCCGGATCGAAATCGCTCTTCTCCAGTACCGCAGGGTCTATATTTCCAAAGTTTTTGAATACCGATTTATCGATTTTTTCAAGCATACCCTCGTTGATCATAATGGAGACATAATCGCCCGAAGGAAAGCAGAGGTCATAGTTGGCGCCGCCGGCCTTCAGCTTGGCGAACATCTCTTCATTCGAAGCGAAGGAATCGTAGATAACATCGATGCCGAATTCCTTTTCAAATTTTTCTATTACCGAGTCTGGAGTATAATACGTCCAGTTGAATATGTATAATTTTTTAGAAGCTTCTTTGCTTTTCGAACAGCCGGCGACCAAAAGCCCAGCTGTGACAATGACAGCGATTAAAAAAACTGACTTTGCAGCACGGAGGATTTTATTCATAGATCCCTCCTTTTAAAATATCACCGGCCTAGGGCCGGAGTTTTACCTACATGGGTAGCCTTGGGTGCTTCAAGCCGGGGCTTGAAGCAATCAGGGCGCCTTGAGCCTTTATCGGGCCGCGAATACCTTTAGGAAGTTTCTTAAAGGATACACCAGAAGAACGGTCCCTGCGATCATCACCGCCGAAAGGGCGTTGACCACCGGCGAGACCCCGAAGCGGATCATGGAATAGATATAGAGCGGCAAGGTCGTCGCTCCGGGACCCGAAACGAAGAAGGTAATGACAAAGTCCTCCAGCGATAGGGTTACCGCAGTAAGAAAGGCAGAGGCTATGCCCGGCAGGGCCATGGGTATGATGACCCTGAATAGAGTCTGCATCTCCGAGGCTCCCAGGTCCATGGCAGCCTCGACAACGCTGGGATCCGATTCCTCCAGCCTGGCCGAAACCAGAAGGTAGACAAAGGGAATATTGAAGGTCGTGTGGGCGATCCAGACGGTGAGCATCCCGAGTTTCAGCCCAATCCCTGCGAAGAAGACCAGGAGCGAAACCCCCACAACAATCTCGGGAAGAATCATTGGAATAAAGCTCATGGTGGATACATAGGACTTAAGCTTGAACGAATAACGGGCAGTGCCCACCGCTGCCAGGGTTCCCAGGGCTGTAGCCATGGCGGCGCTGGTAAAGGCTATCACCACCGAATTCTGAAAGGCTCTCCAGAGATCGGGAGACTCGAGAAAGAGCTTCTGGTACCAGATAAAAGAGAAGCCTGTCCATTCTCCGGAACGGGATTTGTTGAAGGAGTAAATAAGGAGCACAAAGAGGGGAGCAAAAAGAAAGAGAATCACCAGCCAGAAGATTACATTCGAGCCCTTGGTCTTTTTAGGCAGTAACCGGGAGGCAGCCTTGGCTCCCTTGCGCACTACCCTTCTGGCGTGAAAAAGTGCGGCTACCCTATATGGCTTGAATCCGTGAATTTTCGAGGCCATTATACGCCTCCCTTACCGGTGGGCTTCTTTTTGCCCTGCCCCGGAACCCGGTGAAGAAATCCAATAGTCCTCCCATTGGGCAGGGTCAAAGGATCGATGTCTTTGACCGTCTGCTGTTCCTTAGGCTTTTTAAAAGCGAATAGGAACACCGCTATGGCGGTGAGAAGGGTCATGGTCATGGAGATAGCCGAGGCGAGAGGCCAGTTTCTCGTCTTAGTAAGCTGGTCGGCGATCACGTTTCCTAGCATGTAGGAGTCTTTGCCGCCGATGAGCAGCGGTACGGCATAGGCGCCGAATATCGGAATAAAGGTAAAGAGGACGGCGGTAATAACCCCGCCCTTTATGTTGGGCAGCATCACCTTGGTGTAAGCCTGCATCCTGGAAGAACCTAGGTCCCTTGCTGCCTCCAGAAGGGTGAAGTCGAATTTGTCTATGGTGGAGAAAAGCGGGAGTATGGCGTAAGGCAGGTACATGTAGACGAGGACGAATACTACCGCCCCCTGATTGTAGAGGAATTGAAAGCCCTCGGCCCTGAAGCCGAGAAAGCGAAGAGCCTGATTGACAAAGCCCTCATTGCCCAGAATTGAAATCCATGCGTAGATGCGAACGAGGAAGTTAGTCCAGAAGGGCACGATCACCAGAAAGAGCCTTAAGGCCTGGTTTTTGGACCTCGCGATGCTATAGCCGCAGGGCAAGGCCAAAAGGAGTATGACAAGTGTAGCCGCCAAGGAGACCCAGAGAGTTTTCAGGCTAACCTTGAGGAGCGTTGGATTAGCTATGTCCACCCAGGCTTGAACGCTGAAGGAGGCTTCAACCCCGCCGTACAGTCCCTTTTGAAGAAAAGAATAAGCGACGATGATTAAAAGCGGGGCGGCAAAAAAGATCGTTAACCAGAGCGCCTGGGGGGCTACATATGCCGGGCCGAGGTTGCGCTTCATCCCGGGCTCTTTTCCACGATAACCAGATCGCGGGCGCTGAAGGAAAGATACACCTCGTCCTTCCATTCGATATCGGGAATGCCCTCGGACCAGTTGGCATGCTGTCTGAAGGTGGTAAGCCTTCCGCCTCCCTCCACTCGGACTATGTATTTAGTCTGAAAGCCCGAGTACACGGGCTCTTCGACAATGCCATGCACGACATTGAGTTCCTTACCCTCGGGGTTGTCGTTGGAAATGCGGATCTTCTCCGGTCTGATGGTGACAACGATAGTATCGCCCACCTCGACCGCCGTCTCGTCGTCTACCAAAAGCTGGCCGAAACTATCCACGTCGATAACATTGAGGGTGCCCTTCCGCGATAAAACCTTGCCCCTGAAAATGTTCGTCTCTCCGATAAACCGGGCTACAAACTCGGTGGCGGGATTCTCGTAGATCTGCTGGGGAGACCCTACCTGCAGTACGAGGCCGGCGTTCATCACCGCGATTCTGTCGGAAACCGAAAGGGCTTCCTGCTGATCGTGGGTTACATAGATAAAGGTGATGCCCACCTTGTCGTGGATGGAATCCAGCTCCATTAGCATGTGCTGCCTGAGTTTGGCGTCCAAGGCCGAGAGGGGCTCATCCAGCAGCAGCACAGAGGGCTCGTTGATCAGGGCTCGGGCAATGGCTACCCGCTGTTTCTGCCCTCCCGAGAGCTGGCTTGGCTTCTTGTCGGCATGGCCTTCTAGCTGAACAAGGGAGAGGTGTTTCATGACCAGTTCCTTTATCAGCCTGCTCGGGGTCTTCTTAATTCTCAGAGGAAAGGCTACGTTTTCAAAGACAGTCAGGTGAGGAAAGAGGGCGTAGCTTTGAAATACCGTATTGCAGTGCCGCTTATCCGGACTAAGGCCGGATATGTCGCTGCCATCAATGAGAATAACTCCGGAATCCGGATCCTCAAAGCCGGCGATGGCGCGCAGCAAGGTGGTTTTTCCGCAGCCCGAGGGCCCTAAAAGGGAGTAGAATTCGCCTTTTTTGATTTCCAGACTGACATCCTTCAGTGCGGTAAAGCTGCCGAAGGACTTGGATACGTTCGAAACGGTAACGTCGGATCCTTTCACCGCTTGACGTCTCCTTTCAAGGGTATTTCTTCAAAGCAAGGTATAGTGTCATAGCCCCGCAAGGTCAATACGGAGAGCTCGGCAATCGGGAAAAAACCTTGACTAAAAACCCAGAGTTTTATCTGCGAGCGCCCGGTACTCCGTTTCACAGGAGGCGGCCTGAGCCGACAGAGTTTCGGTATCCCTTTTCAATACAACCACAAAAGCCTTATCCTCGATTCCTTCGAGGTTTATTTTAACGTTAAGGAGGGATCCCTCCAGACCAGCCCTGGCGGCTAAAAAACCCACAGCCGCATCGGTGGCCGAACTCGCCCTGCCCCGTTCCAGAACCTTCAGGCAGAGCTTCATTGCTTTATAACAGGCCTTGGCGCTTCCCAGGGGTACATTGGCGGCCAGTTTTGTGGCTTCCTGGACCGCTTTAGCCCTGAGGACCTTCTCTTCACCGCTGATCTTCGGCATCCTCAGGGCGGCGAGAATCCCGTTAAAGGCATCGCTGTCTTCGTCAGCCCTGCTAAGGAGTTCTGTCTTTATTGCCTGGGCTTCCAGGGCGATCGATTCCAATTCGGCGGTTCTGTCCTCAAAGCCTTTTTTACCGGCGCTGAGGTTGGCCGCCATGGCCGCCAGCGCAGCGCCCAGGGCTCCCATACATGCCGAGGCGGTGCCGCCGCCCGGAGCGGGGCTGGGCGAGGACAGTTCGTCGGCGAGTTCAGAGAAGGAGCGATCTACAAGGCGCTTTTTTCCGGTATAGGCCCATTCGATTATTTTTTTGTCCGGATCGAAGTCTCCCCTGCAGTCCAGTCCCATGGCCTGCACCGCGACATTGACCAGCGCCCGGTCAGGAAGCCCCTGTGCTGCTTTAGCTTTGCACTGAAAATGACGTCCGCTTTCCACTAAAGCAGCGGCGGGCGCCAGGCCCACCAGTTCCGAGCCGCTCACCCTAAAGCCCCGGAGTTCGGCCGCTTCGCAGACCGCTTCAAAAGCCATCCAGAGGGCTGTGGTTTTAAAATTGAGGATGTTCATCGACACCTGGGCACAGTGCAGTTCTTTGACATGCCACCCTATAGCCCGTACCGCCTTGAGTCTGCCCCTCACTCTTTTGGGCTGTCCTGAATCATCCAAGACCGGGGTTCCGTCGGGATTCTTCAGTATTTTTCCGCTCTCTCGAAGCTCCGCTGCGATCGCCTTGGCGACCGAGACATCCTCAGTAGCGAGATTTACGTTAAAGGCCAGAAGAATTTCCCTCGCCCCTGTCACCGTGGCGCCCCAGCGCCGATCGAAGCGCGGAGGACCGAAATCGGGAGACCAGCGGGGGTCGGCGAGTTTAGCCGCCAAGCCCTCGTACTCGCCCGAGCGAATGTCGGCCAAGCTGCGCCGCGAGGGCTTGGCGGCGGCTTCCTCGTACAGAAACACCGGTACCGCGAATTCCTCAGCAAGCCGGCGGCCGAAATCCCGGGCAAGCTGGACGCACTCGGCCATGCCGATTCCCGCTATAGGAACGAAGGGGCAGACATCCAGGGCGCCCATACGGGGATGAGAACCCTTGTGGGCTGCCATGTCGATCAGATCCCTGGCGCTCCGGGCTGCGGCCAAGGCAGCTTCCACCACGGCCTGAGGATTCCCTGCAAAGCTGTAAACTGTACGATTCGTATCAGGCCCGGGATCCACATCCAGGAGGGCGACTCCCGGCACGGACCTAATAGCCTCGGCTATCGACCTGATCGTTTTTTGATCTCTGCCCTCGGAAAAATTCGGTACGCACTCGACAACTGCCTTTTCGAGCATTCCTGCATCCTCCTGGCGAAAATCCTGCGCCGCTTTTAGAAAAAGCGGCCAGCGGCATCCCATACCCTATTATGCACCGAATTTCATGCAGACTACAGCATCTCTTTATTTCGGCCTTACTGAAATTCCCGCAGCGCCGAGGGATCGTTAATGCTTTTAAAAAGGCTCCAGTCGGGACTGAAATTCCGGGCCACAGCCTCGGGAACAATCCTATGAGGAAGGTCATCCAAAAGCCTTGAAAATGAAAGTTTAGCCCCAGCAGCGCTGGCGCTGTCCATTTTTCTTTCCAGCTCAGGAATCAGGAACCGGGAATAAAGCCCTTGGAAGGGTTCGATATACTTTCCTCTCCGGGCAAGTATGGCGAGAGGCGCCGATGCTTCTTCGGCAGAAGAATCCTCAAGTAGGCAGGAAAGATAGTGAAGCCAATTCTTGTTGAAAAAGGGCATATCGCAAGCCAGCAGATACAGCCAAGGAGTGGCCGCGCTTGAAAGGGCTGCATGAAGGCCCGAAAGGGGGCCGAAACCCGGTACCGTGTCGCGGACGAACCGAAGGGGAAGCCCATCGTAGATAGTGCGGCTGGGCCCGATAAGGTATACTGGAAGTTCGGTGCTCAGAGCATTCAGGGCAACTTTCCTGCCCAGCGGGACTCCCCCCAGCGGTACAGCCTGTTTATCCGATCCGCCGAAGCGTCTGCCCATTCCGCCTGCGAGAATTGCCAGGCTAAGCCCCTGAAGCACCGACTTACCTCCCGTGAGTATCAGCGTAACGTGAATCATAACGTACCAGAGCAGCCGCTCTTGCGCCATGCCCTCGAGGCGGTTTAGGCTTAGTCTATGCTGTCGGAGGCCTTAAAGACTGCGGACTGGAGTTCAGCGCCTCAGGAGATGGAATTTCAGTGCAGCTACCGGGAACTGCTGGAGAGCAT
>JAVEYV010000132.1:0-6434 GCA_034003305.1 Spirochaetia bacterium
GCTTGGAGCAGCGGTCGTAGAAGTAGCAGCCGGGCCTTTGCTTGTCCGGCGAAGGAACGTCGCCGGTGAGGATGATGCGCCTGCGCTGAGCCTCGACCTTGGGGTCTGGAATGGGCGCAGCGGACAAGAGGGCTTGGGTGTAGGGGTGCTTGGGATTCTTGTACAGGTCCTTCGCGCCGGAAATTTCCACGATCAAACCCAGGTACATGACAGCCACACGGTCGGAAATATACTTGATGACCGCCAGGTCGTGGGCGATGAAGAGGTAGGTCAGACCGAATTCCTGCTGCAGGTCCTTGAAAAGATTGAGTATCTGGGACTGGATTGACACGTCCAGGGCCGAGACCGGCTCGTCGCAGAGAATCAGCTCGGGCTGCAGTGCCAGGGCGCGGGCTATGCCGATGCGCTGCCGCTGGCCGCCGGAGAACTCGTGGGGATAGCGGTTCTTGAAGAATCGGGAAAGCCCCACCCGCTCCATAAGCTGCTCCACCCGCTCGTTCATCGCCTCTTTGCTCGTCTTTAAAAGCCCGCGTTTCTGGAATATCCGTATCGGTTCGGCGATAATATCGCCGGAAGTCATGCGCGGGTTGAGGGAGGCGTAGGGGTCCTGGAAAACCATCTGCATGTTCTTCCGGGCTTCCATGATCTCGCCTGCCGAGGCCTTCATGAGGTCCTTCCCCTTCAGGTAAACCTCGCCGCCGGTAGGTTTGTACAGCTGTGAGATAGCCCGGGCGGTGGTGGATTTTCCGCAGCCCGACTCGCCCACGAGTCCCAGGGTCTCGCCCCGCTTGATCGAGAAATCCACACCGTCCACGGCGTAGATATAGTTTTTCGCCTTCGATAAAAAGCTGCTCTTCACGGGGAAATGCATTTTCAGGTCACGCACGTCCAGAAGCAGGTCTGTTTTACTCATCCTTAGCCCCCGAATAGAGCCAGCAGGAGACAGCCCTGCCCTGCTCGAAGTTTGCAATCGTAGGATATTTTTCCCTGCATATGTCCATCGCTTTTTCGCAGCGGGGATAGAAGGGGCAGCAGTCGGGAAGGTCGATAACGTTGGGAGGCTGGCCCTGGATGGAGTAGAGCCGTTCGGAGTTTTCCACATCCAGGCGGGGGACGGAGCGGATAAGGCCTTGGGTGTACGGATGCTTTGGATCCTCGAAAATCACGTCCGTAGGTCCTCGCTCGACGATGCGTCCCGCGTACATCACGCAGAGGGTATCGCAGGTGCCGGCCACAACGCCTAAGGAATGGGTGATCAGAATCACCGCCGTGCCGAGCCGCTTGGTAAGCTCCTGCATGATTTCCAGGATCTGGGCCTGGATGGTGACATCCAGCGCGCTGGTAGGCTCGTCGGCGATGAGGATTTCGGGATTGCAGGAAAGGCTCATGGCGATCATCACGCGCTGGCGCATGCCGCCGGAAAACTGATGCGGATATTGATCGATGCGTTTTTCCGGGGCTGGAATGCCCGCGAGCTTGAGCATCTCTATGGCCTTTTGCTTGGCCGCATCCTTATCCAGCTTCTGGTGAAGGACGATCGTCTCGATCATCTGGGTGGATACCTTCAGAAAGGGATTGAGGGAGGTCATCGGATCCTGGAAGATCATCGAAATCTTATTGCCCCTGATCTGACGTATCTCGGACTGAGGCATGAGAAGCAGATCCTTGCCATGGAAAAGGACCTGGCCGCCGGCGATCTTGCCAGGGGGCATGGGTATGAGATTGATTATTGAAAGATTCGTTACGCTCTTGCCCGAACCCGATTCTCCCACGATTCCCAGAGTCTCGCCCTTGTGGAGGTCGAAGCTGACACCGTCGACTGCCTTTACCAGGCCCTCGTCAACGGTAAAATAGGTCTTAAGGTCTTTAACCTGTAAAATGACTTCATTGGTCATGGTTTCGCTGCTCCTTGCTCAGGTTCGGTTCTTGCTCTGCGGATCCAGGGCATCGCGCAAGCCGTCGCCCAGGAAGTTCATGCAGAACAGGAAGATAGTCATCTCGATCGCCGGCGCCAGGAGCTGCCAAGGATAGAGTTCCATCGTATTCGCGCCCTCGCTGACCAATGAGCCCCAGGAGGAGAGAGGAGCCGATACGCCTAAGCCCAGAAAGGAAAGGAAGGATTCGCTCATGATAAAGCTGGGCAGGGAAAGGCTTGTAAAAATGATGATGACGCCCAGGGCGTTGGGCAGCAGATGGCGGAAGATGATCCTTCCCGTTCCCGCGCCCATCGATCGCGCCGCCTCAACGAACTCTGAATTCTTGAGGCTGATGATCTGCCCGCGGACTACTCGCGCTATGGTGAGCCAGGAAACGAGGGCTATGCCGATAAAGAGGATGACGATCGAACTCTGGCCTTCCTTTCTGAAAAGCGCCATCAGGATGATGACGATGAGCATATAGGGCAGGCCGTACATAATATCGACAAAACGCATCAAAAGATTATCCAGCCAGCCGCCGATGTAGCCGGAGATGGCTCCGATAATTACACCGACAAGAACAGCGGTAAGCGTGCCGATCAGCCCGACCATCATGGAAATTCTCGCTCCGTAGATAGTCTTGGCCAGCATGTCTCTTCCGAGATAATCGGTGCCGAAGACATACACATTCTTGCTCGCCGGATCGGTATCGAGGGCGGCTCTCAGCGACTCCACTTCCCGGAGGGTCCGCTCGAGGTTGGGCTTGAGCGACTCGACCCCCGCGTTCACCCGTTCCTGAAGAAGAATAGCCTGGGCTTCCACCGCCTCCAGGGCGATCTTTCCCGCAGGCTTGAATGAAGGCCTCAAGTTGGTGTGGCTCAGGGTCTGTATCGTGTAATCATGCAGGGGGAGAAGCGGTGCGGCGAGGGCGACCAGGGCATAGAAGCCCACAATCCAGAGGCTGACAAGGGCCATCTTGTTGCGCCGCAGGCGCTTCCATGCATCTGCCCAGAGGGATACGGGCTTCATCTCCTGATTGAATTCGTTTAAAGCGCTATTCAATTTTTGTGACATATACGGCTCCTCCTCACTTGTACGAAATACGCGGGTCGAGGAACCCGTACACAATGTCGACAACGAAGTTCATGGTCACCAGGATGAGCGAATACATGATAACCTCACCCATGATCAGGGTATAATCCCTGTTAAGCGCCGACTGGACGAAGACACGGCCTATGCCGGGAATCGCGAAGACCGACTCGACCACGAGGGAACCCGTGATGATGCCGGAAAACGCCGGACCCAGGTAGGATACGACGGGGAGGAGCCCGCCCTTGAGTACGTGTTTCCCGATCACGACCCGCTCGGAAAGACCTTTAGCCCTGGCGGTGCGCACATAGTCAGACCTGAGCACTTCGAGAATGCTTGCCCGGGAGAGCCGGGCGATATAGGCGAAATACGGGAAGGAGAGTGTAAGGGCAGGCAGGATGAGAGTCCTCCACCCGTCCCGGCTGGTAATCCATCCCGAGATCGGCAGCCACCGCAGCTTGAGCCCAAAAATGAGCTGGAGCAAGGGGCCGATGACGAACAGGGGTATGGAAATTCCAACGACAGCGAAGGACATCGCTAGATAGTCCTGCCATCGGTTCTGTTTCAATGCCGAAATTATCCCTACGCTGATGCCCGCCGTAAGCGCCAGGCTGAGGGCTATAGAACCAAGCATCATGGAGTTGGGCAGGGTCTGAGAGATGAGCTGGTTGACCGTGCTGTCCCTGTAGCGGAAGGAAGGACCAAAATCGCCCCTGAGCACGTCGCCAAGGTACCGCAGGTACTGTTGGCCCAGCGGTTCGTCCATGTGGTATTTCTTGAGCAGGTTCTGGAGCACCTGTTCGGTTACCTTTTTCTCGCTGGAAAAAGGACCTCCAGGCGCGAACCGCACCAGAAAGAAACTGAGCGTGACAATGACGAACATCGTCGGGATAAGGCTCAGGGCTCGTCGGATGATGTACTTCGACATCATACCCTCCAAATAAAAAAAATCTAGTATACCATAAAGTACGTTTTATCCATTTATCGCTAAAGGCGTTAAATGGATAAAACTACAAAGCTTATTTCAAAAGTTAACAGACTTTTGAAATAAGCTCAGCTCCCTGAAACAAGAGAGAAATCTGTGCCACTATACGGCTTGAGTGGTAGTCCCGCTGATCGGGGCAAAAAAACGGGGAGGCGCCGGAGCGCCTCCCCGTCCCAAGTGAGAATTATACCCCCACTTGGAAATTACGACTAGACCGAAATCTTACTTCTTATAGATGAACTTTGGCGGGTGATAGCCAAGGGGGTTCGGGAACCAGCCGCCCCACTTGGAAGTATCGATCATGTCCTGGTTCGTATAGTGATAGATGGGGATGAAGGCCTGGTCCTGGGTAAGGAGCAGGTTCTCGGCATCCATGAGAAGCTTCATGCGGGCGTCGCCGGAGGAGCGTACCGCAGCCTGGATAGCGGCGTCGAACTTCGGGTTGGAATACAGCCCGTCGTTGTTTCCGCTGCCGGTGACGAAGAGGTCGAGCATGGTGTTCGGGTCGAGATAGTCGCCGATCCATCCGTGGCGGGCAAAGAAGAAGTCGTGCTTGGAACGCTTGTCGAGGAAGGCGTTCCACTCCATGTTCTGGAGGGTGATGTCGATTCCGAGGTTGGTCTTGAGCTGCTGCTGGGCGTACTCGGCGATCTTCTTATGACCTTCGTTGGTGTTGTAGATATAGGTAAGGGGGGGGAAGCCCTTGCCGTCGGGATACCCTGCCGCGGCCAGGTATTTCTTGGCTGCGACGGGATCGTAGCCTACGCCCGGCTGGGGAGTATAGCCCACCATGGCGGGGGTGAAGGCGTCGGTGGGAATCTGTCCGCCCTTGATCACCTTGTCGACCAGGGTTTTCTTGTCGATGGCCGAGGCGAAGGCCTTGCGGACGTTGACATTGTCGAAGGGAGCCTTGGTATTGTTAACCGAGAGATAGTAGGTGCCGAACCTGGCGGAAACCTGGTAGTCCTTGCGGAGCATGATCTCGTCGATGAGGTCGACGGTGATGCCCACCTGCCAGTCGACGGCGCCGGCCTTGTACATCTTGTAGTTGGTGGTGGAGTTGTCGGAAGCCAGGTACTTGATGCTCTTGAGCTTGACGTTCTTGGCATCCCAGTATTTGGGGTTCTTCTCGACGAGGATGTAGTCCTGGGGCTTCCACTCTTTAAGAATGTAGGCGCCGGTGCCCACATAGTTGCCCGGCTTGGTCCAGTTGGATCCGTGCTTGTCGATCGCCCATTTCGGGGCGGGTTCGAAAGCGTGGTGGGCAGTCATGTCGGCGAAGTAAGCGGCGGGACCAACTAAGTTTACCTGGAGGGTCTTGTCGTCCACCGCCTTGATGCCGACGTCGGACGCGGGTCCCTTGCCTTCGTTGTAGGCGGCTGCTCCCTTGATGACCATGCTTAGTATGTAGGCGTACTCCGATGCGGTTTCGGGATTGAGGGTGCGGAGCCATCCGTACACGAAATCCTGGGCCTTGACCGGGGTGCCGTCGGACCAGAGCGCGTCCTTGCGGATCTTGAAGGTTACGACCAGGCCGTCGGGGCTGGTGGTATAACTCTCCGCCATCGCAGGGATACCTTTGCTAGTCTGAGGGTCATAGACCATGAGTCCCTCATTGAGGGCGAAGCCTATGTTCGAGGACGTAGTGTCGGTCATCAGGGCAGGGTCGAGCGAAGCGGGTTCCGCCCCGTTAGCGATGATGAGATCCTGCGCTCCGACCGCAAAAACAGTCAGGAGTGCGAGAAATACAAAAAGACTCTTTTTCATCAGTGCCTCCTAAAAAAGATACTCGGTGATACACAGTGAAATATATACTGATGAAACCAGGAATGCAACAATTATCTTCAAACATACGCCGGAGGCGACTTGCAGCATTGAATTTTCAGCGAATATGACTTTACGCTGACTAAGGCACCAGCTCCAGCGATTTACCCGCAGGACACTGCCCGTTAACTTTTAATTTCAGCGCTCGTCTGCTATAATAATTTGAATTTCGCGCAGGAGAACCCTGCAGCGATTCAACAAATGCTATCAGGAGTTACTACTTTGTACAGCTTTAATTCACCCACAAGGATTGTCTTTGGCCAGGGATCATCCGACCAGGCGCCGAAGGAAGTGGCTGCGTTAGGCGCCCGAAAGGTTTTTATCGTGACCGGCCCGGGCAAGACTGCCGTTTCAGAGCCTCTGCAGCGCATCAAGACAGGCCTCAAAGCCGAAGGTCTAGAATTCTTTCATTTTGCCGAGGCCGAGGCCGATCCCAGCATTGAAACGGTCGCCAGGGGAGCAGCCTTATTCCGCGGCGAAGGCTGCGACTCGATCCTCGCCTACGGAGGGGGCAGCCCGATGGACTGCGCCAAGGGCATCGGGGTTTCCGTCGCCGAAGGGCGGCCGATCGAAGACTTCATCGGAAGCGGCTTGGCCATCACCAAGCCCCTGCCTTCCTT
>JAVEYV010000133.1:0-6396 GCA_034003305.1 Spirochaetia bacterium
CGGTGGGCATGTCCACCGTCACCGAAGCCTTAACCGCCGCCCACTGCGGCATGGACATCCTCGGGCTTTCGCTCAACACCAACCTGGCAGCAGGCGTAAAGCCAGGCAGGGTTTCGGCCGAGGAGGTTTCGGCGGCGGCCGCCGAAGCCTCGGGCAGGCTCAAGTCCCTGATCGAGGCGCTTTTGAGGGCCCTCTGATGGCTTTAGAGCCCGGTCGCTTTCTTTTCAAGAATATCTCCGTGGCGGGAGATTCGAGCCATGTCCTGGAGGGAAGGGATATACTCATCGAGGGCGACAGGATCGTATCGATCGGCCCTAGCGGCGGCGCGATGGCGCTGCCCGAGCAAACGGCCGAGGATGCCGCGAGAAAAGCCGGACCTGACGAGGCCCCCGCCGAAATCTACGACGGCCGAGGCAAGCTGGCAATGCCGGGCTTTTACAACCTCCACTCCCACGTTCCCATGACCCTCCTGCGGGGCTACGGCGAAGGCCTGCCCTTGAAAACCTGGCTCTTTGAACGGGTTTTTCCCTTCGAAGCCCTGCTGACCGAGGAAGACTGCTACTGGGGCAGCCTTCTGGGCATTGCCGAAATGCTGGCCAGCGGGACGCTGTCCTTTTCGGATATGTACCTTCTCACCCCCGGCATCGCCAGGGCGGTGAAGGAGAGCGGCATAAAAGCCAATCTCTCCCACGGCTACTCCACGGCGCCTAAAAACAAGGGCTTTGCCGATTCCAGAGCCTATGAAGGCACCCGATTTCTGATCGATGCCGCCCGAAAGGACTCGAGCGGACGCCTGATCGCCGATGCGGCGGTGCACGCCGAGTACACCTTCGGCGAGGCGCGGTTCGGAAGGCAGATCGCCGATTACTGCATTCAGGAAGGTCTGCGGCTCCAGGTACACCTCTCCGAAACCAAGGAGGAGCACGAGGCATGCAAGGCCAAGCGAGGCCTCACGCCTACGGCCTTTTTCGATTCCTGCGGCCTCTTCCAGGTGCCGACCATCGCCGCCCACGGAGTCTGGCTGGAGGATGAAGACCTGGATATATTCGCCCAAAGGGGAATAAGCCTCGCCCATTGCCCTGCAAGCAATCTGAAACTGGCATCGGGCATGGCTCCGATACAAAAAATAATGGACAGGGGCATCCGCGTGGGCCTGGGCACCGACGGAGCGGCCAGCAACAACAATCTCAACCTTCTCAGGGAAGCCAGCCTCGCATCCCTGCTCCAGAAAGGCCTTACCGGAAACCCTCTGGCCCTGGGACCGGCCAGCCTCATGCAGATGGCCTGCCGGAACGGGGCGCTAGCCCAGGGCAGGCCAGACTGCGGTATCCTCGAAGCGGGCATGAAGGCCGATATCATTGTATTCGACCTGGATGCGCCTCACATGAAGCCGGCCTACGATCCCCTGGTATCGGTTTTCCACGCCGCGGACTCAGGCGATATCGTCCTCACCATGGTGGACGGGAAGGTATTGTACAAGGACCGGGAATTCACATGTATCGACATAGACCGGGTCATGGCCGAGGTCGAACGCATCAGGGTCCAAAAACTACTGCAGCTCGAAGGTAGAAAATGAACGAAAGCGCATTGATTGTAGAAAACGCCTCCAAGGTTATCGTGGGAAAGGGCAGGGCTCTCGAACTCATGACAGTAGCCCTGCTGGCCGGCGGCCATATTCTCCTGGAGGATGTTCCCGGACTGGGGAAGACCCTTATGGCAAAGGCTCTGGCCCGGAGTATAGGCGGCAGTTTCAAACGGATCCAATGCACGCCCGACCTCATGCCCTCGGATGTGACCGGACTCTCGATCTACAACCAGAAGACCGGAGAATTCGTTTTTCATCCAGGCCCGGTAATGTCCAATGTCCTGCTTGCCGACGAGATCAACAGGACGATACCCAGAACCCAGGCCAGTCTCCTGGAGAGCATGGGAGAAGGCCAGGTGACAGTGGACGGGAAGACCCTCGAACTGCCCAAGCCCTTTTTCGTCATCGCCACCCAGAATCCCATAGAACTGGAGGGAACCTTCCCCCTTCCGGAAGCCCAGTTGGACCGTTTTCTCATGAAAATCCATATTGGCTATCCGAAAAAAGAGGAAGAGCTGAGCCTTCTGGAACGTTTTATAAACCAGGACCCAATGTTGAGCTTAACCGCGGTATCCAGTCCCGAAAGAATTCTCCTCCTCCAGCAGGAGAGAAAAAACGTAATCGTCTCGGCGCCGGTAAGGGAATACATCACCGATCTGGTAGGCGCCACGCGAAAACATCCCAAGGTTCGCTACGGCGCCAGCCCCAGGGGCTCGCTCGGTCTGACCAGGGCTTCCCAAGCCCTCGCCCTGGTGCGAGGCAGGAACTACGTGCTCCCCGACGACATAAAAGAATTGGCCGGATCAGTGCTAGCCCACAGGATCATTGTCCGTAACGAAGAGAGAGCCAAAGGACTGACTGCGGAGGCTGTGGTGACAGAGATACTCGCCACCCTGCCGGTTCCATCGCCGGTTTAAGTTCTCGATGAAATACAAAAAGAGCGACTACAGCGTTTCCAGCTACTTTGTCATTCCTCTCACTTTGATCTTCCTGGGATTCGTCGCTTTTATCGCCGCGGCCAAGGCATCGGAGGCATTGGCACGCTTTTCGGCGATTGCCCTGGGTCTCATGCTTGCCCTGCGCCTCAACGGCCGGCTCGGACTGGCCAGGCTGAAGGTAGCTTTCGGGCTGGAAGCCCTGCGTCTCTTTCGGGGAGAAGAATTCAACCTGAATGCTGAAATTCATAATGCCAAGATTCTTCCGGTCTGGCTGCGACTCCGTTTAGACAGGCCGGAAGCCCTTGCTCCTGTTCTGCAGGACGGCCTCCAGGGCGAAAGCACGCTCCTGCCCTTTGAAAAACTCCGCGGGACCTGGCGTTTCAGGGCCGAGCGGCGGGGTGTCTATACCCTTGGACCGGCCACACTCAGCGCCGGGGATATCCTCAATCTCTACCGAAGAGAAAGGCTCATAGCCATCCAGCAGGAAATCATCGTCTATCCCCGGCTTCTGCCAATACGGGACCTGGACCTGCCCTTCAGGGAGTATTTCGGCGCCCAGAGCACCGAGGGACTCATCGAGGATCCTGCATGGTACGAGGGGACAAGAGAGTACACCGGCAGCAGATCCGCCAGGGCGATCCACTGGAAGGCCAGCGCGAGGCTCAACCAGCTCAGGGAGAAAATTTTTCAGCCCAGCACACAGCGAAGAGTGGTAATCCTCATGGATGGGGAAGGATTCGCCAAGGCCGAGGACGGGGAGGGGTTTGAAAAGGCCTTGGAAATCGCCGCCTCCCTGGCCTCGGTCGTGGCGGGAAAAGGCTCGTATTTTTCCGTGGCGACGGATCGAGAGCTCCGTGGCTTCTCTCCGGCACTCCCCCTGGGAAGGGGGGCGGAGCACCTGGGTACGAGCCTCGAGCTTCTCGCCCGCTGCGGCCTCGGCTTCGGGCAGGCTTTCCCGCCTCTTTTAGCCCATTTGAACCCCCAGGGGGCCGAATTCGTGGTGATTGCCAGAAATCCCGGCGATTCAATAAAAAAATTCCTCTCCCCCTCGCCCATCAGGCAGGACAGGCTGTTCTTCGTTTTTTCCAAGCAAGGGGCGGAGGGCGTCTTTTTGCCCCGCCGGCACATGTTTTTTAAAGAGGTTATCATCCCGGCAGAAGAAGGTCTTGAGCAATCCGATTCCGGGGAGGTCCTTCCATGAGAGCCTCGCTCATTTTTCTTTCAGCCATGGAACTGCTCAAACTCCACTGTCTGTCATCGTTTTTATTTCTGATAGCCGGCGAAAGCCTTCCCCTGGCCCTTTTAAGCCTTGCCTATATCGTCGCGCTGGCGACCGACAGGATTCTCAACAGAAAGAGCAGGAGAGTAATCCTTTATTTTCTTGCCCATTTGGCGGTTTTCGCCGCTTCGTTCTACCTGATCCTTCTGCTAACCCGAGGAGGCTCTGCGCAGCTGGGGACATTTCTTCCTCGCGACAGGCAAACGACACTGTCGTTTTTTATCCTCCTGGGGGCTTTAGCCCTTTACTGGCTGCGGGGGCTCTGGATCCTCAGGCAAGGCCCGGAACATGAATTCATCGCGCTGCGCTTTGACGAGGGTATACTTGTTTTCATGCTGTGCCTCTTCCTTGCGGCGCTTCTCAAGCTCAACGAGCCTATGCCGGCCAGGTTGGCGATTCCTTTTTTCGCCTTCGGAATTCTCGCCCTGGGAACCTCCCATGCCGATGAAAGCCAGAGAGGCGGATTTTCGGCACGTTCCAGGGGATCGATGATCATAACCGCAGTGATCGTTTTTATGGTCGGCGCCCTCGGGCTGGCCCTGCTGATCCCTTCGCTGCTGGAGCCTGCCAAGGTCGCGGCCTCAAGCCTAAAAGAGTTTTCGCTGTCCATAGTGAATATAATCGCCGCGATTCTAGTCTGGCTTTTTACGCGTAATGGCCCGCCGCGGCCTTCTGAGGTTTCGGATCTCGGAGGCGGGGCTCCTCCCCTGGCCGAGGAACTGGGCCAGCAGGGGATGCCCGTCGTTTTGATGTGGATTCTCGCAGGAATATTAACCCTCGTTGCGCTCGCCGTACTGGTCCTTCTCGTTTCCATGCTGATAAAGCTGTTGGCGGCAAAGACCAGGCGGGTCCCCTCCGGGCCGAAGGGGCAGTCGTTCCTCGCCTGGCTGGGGGCATTGTGGAAGGCTTTGCGGGAGCTATTGGGAAAGCTTGTACGGCGCTTAAGGAGGCGGCGCGGCCTGAGTCCCGCCCTGGAAGCATATCGCCGAATGCTGGCAGCAGGCCGCGCCGGCGGCGCCCCCCGCGCGATTACCGATACTCCCCGGGAATACGCCCTCCGCCTCGAGGCAGGCTTCGCGGCCGCGAAAAACCGAGCCCTCCCCATCGTCACCGAGCTGGAAAAAGAAGTATACGGCGGAGGTCCCGGGATGTCCTCTTCTGCAGCTGCAACAGGCCGGGAACTGGAGAAGCTGAACCAGCTCAAGGCCTTCTTCAGCCCTGGGAGGTTTTTTGCTCTACGGCTGGGAAAAATACTCCGCCTTCTGAGACCGGAAAAACGCCGGCCACCAGCCGGTTCCCGCGGACACGAAGCCGAACAGGACCAAAAGAACCGGGATTAATCCCGGATTCCGCCGCAGCCCAGATCAGGCCAGCGGAGCCAGGTCGCCAAACTGGGCCTTGTAGAGGGCGGCATAAGCCCCCTGGGCTTCCAGCAGGCCGGCATGAGTCCCCTTCTCCCGTATGCCCTCGTCATCGATATAGATAATCTCGTCCGCGTCCCGTATGGTCGAAAGCCTGTGGGCTATAACCAGACTGGTGCGGCCTTCCATCAGTTCCTCCAGGGAATGCTGGATAGCCAGCTCCGTGGCTGTGTCCAGGGCGCTGGTCGCCTCGTCCAGAATCAAAATGGGTGGATTCTTGAGGAATATTCTGGCTATGCTGATCCGCTGTTTCTGCCCGCCCGAGAGCATAACCCCCCGCTCGCCCACATAGGTGTCGTAGCCCTGGGGCAAGGTCAGTATAAATTCGTGAATATTGGCCCGCTTGGCCGCGGCGATTATTTCTTCGTCAGTGGCGTCCAGTCTGCCGTAGCGGATGTTTTCTTTTATCGTATCGGCGAAGAGGAAAACGTCCTGCTGCACAATGCCGATATTTTCCCGCAAGGATTCGAGGCTGAGGTCCCTGATGTCCATGCCGTCTATTTTAATCGAGCCACCCTGAATCTCGTAAAATCTGGGGATAAGCCTGCAGAGCGTAGTCTTGCCTCCGCCGGAGGGGCCGACGATGGCCAGCTTCATGCCCGCCCTTATCTTCAGATTTATGCCCGACAGCACCCTCACCGAGTCGTTGTATGAAAAGGAAACGTCGGAGAGCTCAATCTCACCCTTGGGGTTCTTGAGCTCTATCGCCCCGGGCTTGTCTTTGATGTCCGGCTCCACCCTCATAAGCTCAACGAAGCGGTCGAAGCCAGCCATGCCGGTGGAATACTGCTCGAAAAAGGACACCAGGCGTTTTATCGGCTGCAGAAAGGTGCTCACATAGATGGTGAAGGCGATGAGGTCGGCATAGTTCATCTTGCCTTTCATCACAAAGAATCCACCCAGGGCCAGCACGACGATATGAAGGATGCTGGTGGCCAACTCCATGCCGCCGTGAAAGACGCCCATAGCCTTGTAATAACTGCCCCGGGCTTCGCGATACCGGCCGTTTCCCTGCAGGAATTTCTCAACTTCGTAGTCCTCATTGGCAAAGGCCTTGGTCTCCCGCACGCCGGAAATGGAGCTTTCGAGGTTCGCATTTATGCCCGCGGTTTTCTGTTTGACATCCAAAGCCGCCTTAGCCAGAACCTTTCTTCTCCGGGCGGTAAAAATGAC
>JAVEYV010000134.1:0-6393 GCA_034003305.1 Spirochaetia bacterium
CCTCATGCCAGCACCGAGGTCAAAAGCAACTGCTCCGTAGACATCGTACTTGGAGCTTTCGACAACATTGCCACCGAGAGAAACGGTGACAGGGTCGATGACGGTGTAGTCAGCCTGGCCCCACACGGAGAAGGTAATGACACCAGCGGTTGAAACAGCCGCACCTTCGACATAGGCAGCGAGGTTTTCGATGCCGGTGTAGGAGGCGCCTGCGCCGAACCTGTAGGTGTTAGCATCGAGCTGCAGCTTGGTGATGACAGTAGCGGTGAGGTTTTTTACTCCGGTGAACTTGAAACCGGCATTGAGAACGTTGGCCGGGGTTACAAGATTCAGATCCATGAGAGCAAAAACGGTACCAACATCCTTAATGTCATACTTCACACCGAGATCGGTTTTCTGCAGAACATCAAGCGTATCTTCGGCAACGAGTCCGTAGGGGAGGTTCACGCCGAGTGACAGGCCTTCCTTGGGTCCGTAGACATAGAAGACGCCCTGTCCGGCTACGCGGTCGGTTCCACCAAAAATGGTGTAGCTGGGCCAGAATGGAAGGGTAAGGCGGAAGGTGGCATCGCGGAGATTACCAACCGAGAGCTTGCCGCCGAGAACCTTGCCCCATACTGTCCAGTCGCGGATTGCGTCAAATCCATTAAGAATGTTCTGGTCAGTAAGGGAGAAACCTTTGTTCCCGTCCTTGTCCTGAGCCTTGAGGGTCAGTGTGTCATAACCAGCACCCCAGGGTGTGAAAACGCCCTTGCCGGCTTCATCGACGAGGGTGATTTCGCCATAAAGGCCAACTGCGGTCGTAACCTGGGCAGAGACGGCGCCGACCATTGCGAAAGCGAGAAGCAAGACGATAAGCTTCTTCATTAGAAGTCCTCCTTGCAATTTGAAGGGGGCCGCGCCGACGGCTCGGTAATCCCCTTTCCAAGTTCTGTTAGAGTATATATCGGCCAATTTTTACATGTCAAGCACATATTATTCATGTTTTATGCGTAAAAAAAAGGCTTTCATTACATAATTTCCACTAAATTTTCCGAAAAAACTTCCGAAAAGAAGCGGCGATGTCGTCGCAACCCGGCGGCTTTCGCGAGTTTCATTCCTCGGTTTTAAAATATTTGGCCAGATTGAGCTTCTGCATGAGGATATCGTTTTCAATCCTCTCGGCTTCCAGACGCTCGACTGAAAGGTCGATCTGCGAGATGACCAGGCTTTCCTCGCTGACAAAGCCCCCCTGATAGAGCGCCTGCAACGTTGCCAGCTCATCCTGGGCGTCCTCAATATCCAATTGTTGAATTTTAAGGTCCAATTCGAGGGACTCGATGTTCGATTGTATCGTTCTAACGCCCTCGGAAAAACTTTTTTTAGCTTCGGCGAGCTTGGCTCGGTAAATATCAGGGTATTCCTTGCGTTTAAGCGCCTCCAGGGATTTTCGTCCCTTGTCCGCGATATCGTAGGAAAGTGAAAAAGAAACTGCCCAATCCAGGCTTCTGGCACTGGTATCGTAAAAGAGTTCCGCCGTCAGGTTGGGATTGGGCAGATAGGGCAGAAGCGCGAAATCCTGACGCTTTTCGGCAGCTTCGAAACTAAGGGCCAGGGCTTCGATGCCGAGGCTCGTTTCAGGCGCGTTTAGCTCGATACCCTTCACCCATTCGTCCTGCAGGCTCATCAGATCGCTCAATAAGGATTCCAGATTTTCCTTCACCTCCACAGAGATATCTTCCAGAGCCTTCGTGGCAGAGAGCAGGGACTTCTTGGCCCCTAGGATCCGCCGCTCCAGTTCGCGCAGTGCAGTCGCGTCCGCCGTGGCTTTTTTCACTCTTTCGAGGACTTCCAGGTTTTTTCGGCTAGCCTCGAGGAGGCTTTCGTAATATTTCGCATTGACTAACTCTCTTGCGAGATTTATCCGCACCGTATCTTTGGCGTTTTTCAGCGAGGCTTGGGCGTTGAGCAGCGCAGCTTCGGCGTCGAGGCGAGCGGCGCCCTCTTCGGTGAAAAGTTTTCTGCTCACACTCAAACCAGGGTCTTCGAGGCTTAGTGAACCGTTGGAGGCCATCTTAACCGGAACCTTGAGCGAAATATCGGCCCCAAGCACCTGCTCGAACCCCAGGGAAGTCACCAGGCTGCCCCCGGCAAAGCCCGATGAGTCGACTTTAAAGGGAGCTGTAGCGCTCGTGTTCAGCGATACCGTGGGGAGGTAGGGCTTCGTGTACTGTTCCAGCGCGAGGGTTGCCGATTTTACGCCGATCGCTGCTTCCCTGAACGTTGCCGAAGTCTCCAGTCTCGAGGCATAGAGTTCGTCCCAGCCCAGCCGCGGGTTATTGCTGCCGACAACCGGCCCGGCACCGGGAACAGCCTCCTGCGCCTGGATTCCCGGCCTAAGCGCGAGTGCCAGGATAAGGATGGATACCGCGATAAAACCTCTGGAACCCATCTTACAGTCCTAAGGGGTTCTCCCCCAGGGCGCTCAGGCAGGATCCGATGGATTTGATATAGTTTTTCCTCGCCGACAGGAGGGTTTTCTTCACCGAGAGCAGATTCATGGCTTTTTGATTCTTGTCACTCTGGGAAATAATACCCTTCTGGTACTGTCTGAGCCCGTCCTGGTATGAGGACTCCTCGAGGGCGTACTCGTCGCTGCGGATCTGGAGCAGTGCGGCCTGGTTGCGCAGGCTTATCTTCATGCTTTCGTAGGATCTTCTGCCGTCGCTTTCGGTATTGGCCAGGCTTACCTTAGCCTTGAGATTTTCCGTTTCCTGTATGCGCTTATCGTAGGCCGAGGCATTGGTCGCAAGGGAGGCTGTCTTCAGTTCCTGAATTTTTACGGCAAGTTTTGAAATTTCAAGGTTCGTATCCTTTGCCAGCCAATCCTCAGCCGCGGCCGCGAATGAAAAATCAGGGACATCGGGCAAAAGCGAGGAATCCCATTCCCTGCCGGCTACCAGGAAAAAGACATTCTTGGCATCCAGGAGGGTCCAGGCGGCGAGGTCGTACGAATTGGAAACCGTTTTATAGGCTATGTCGATTTCCTTGTAGACTTCTTCCGAAATGAGTCCGTTCTGAAACCTGGTATCGGCGTATTCCTTGTCTACCTTGGCGTTCTGGAGACTCAGTCCGACATATTCCAGATCCAGTTCGGCGGTAGCCGCGGCGAAGGCCGCGTCGATGACCTCGTTGTAAAAGCTCAATACCGAGCGGCGGTAGCTCGCCAAGGCCGAGACATAGGCGTTCTGCGCGTTCATCCTGTCCAGTTCCACCTTGGCCTCTATTTCGCCCTTGGTCTTCTTGAGCTGCGCCAGTTCCAGATCCAGGGTATAGACTGAATAGTCTTGATTCGATTGTGTGGCCGCCGTAAAAAGATCCTTCAGGGACCCGGCGGAGAGCGGCATAGCAGCGATGGCCAAGGCGCAGAAGAAGATTGTGCGTCGGATGCCGGTCTTAGTTTTCATGTATCACCCCTTTCATTTTCATCGACGTCCTTGCCTGCCGACTCCTGGTCGTCAAGAAGGCTTACCGAGTATTGAATTATCTTTATACCTTCCCTGGGGAAGGCTTTTTTCACTTCTATCACGGCATCGCGGATGTGGCCGGCCTGGGATACCGTCCCAATTATTACATAGAGGACATTCAGCTCAGGCCATATGGCCGTGCCATGGCGAACACCATTTCTTCCCCTGCCCTGGACATTCTCGAACAGAGAATAGCTGAATCCGGGCAGGCGGTTTTCGATAGCCTCGAAGATATCCTCTTCAACCGAGCGGTTGGCATAGATTTCAGTTTTGACCATCCGAAGCCTCCAATGCCCCGTCGCTGTTTTCCGTAAGGGTTTTTCGCCACTCTTCCATCTCTCTCAGCTTCTTCTTGTTTTTCCGCTCGCCGCGGCTGTTGAAGATGTGGTAGAGGACGGGGGTGAGAAAAAGGGTAAGAATCGCACTGACGATAAGACCGCCAAACATGGTTTTTGCTATGGGCTGAATGGACTCGGTGCCCTTGCCCGGAAACAGCGCCAGGGGCATGATGCCTAAAAGGGTAGTAAACGTGGACATTTGTATCGGCCTCAGTCTGCGGCGGCCGGCTTCGGCGCATGCTTCAAAAAGGGGATACCCTCTCGCCCTGAGCGTATTGGTGTAGTCGACGAGTACGATCCCATTGTTGACGACCACGCCGGCAAGCGCCACGACTCCTATCATGGAGAAAAGGGAAAGTGTGTCTCCGGTAAGCTTGTAAATCCATACGACGCCGATAAACATGAGGGGAATCGACAGGAAGATGATAAGCGGGTCGATAAAGGATTCGAACTGGCTGGCCATGACGCCGTAGACTAAGAATACTGCCACGGCGATGATAAGCATCAGCACAGGCAGATAGGTATCCACGTCCCGATTTTCGCCGCCCACCGAGACGGTTACCCCCGCCCTGGGCACGTAGCGCTCGTCCACTGCTCTCTGTACGATGCCCGCCATCTCCGTCGAGCTGACCCGGGAGGAGGCCGATAGATTACCGGTTACGTGAAGAATCCTTTCCTTATTTTCCCGGTTTATCTGACGAGGAGCCGTGCTGTTCGAGATTGTCACGAAACTGGATACGGGAATCCTGGCTCCCGAGGAATTCAGCAGGAAAATAGAACGTAAATCCGACAGGGTTTTTCTATCTTCTTCCCTGAGCTGAACGAATACATCGATCGCCTCTCCCTGGGAATCGAAGGTAGTCGCGGTGGTTCCGTAAATGGAATTCCGAATTTCCCTGGCTACCTGGGATACTGAAAAACCGAATAATGCCGCCTTGTCGCGGTCGATGGTTATAAGGAGTTCGGGCGAACCCTGATCCAGTGAAAGACTCAGGTCCTGTATCTCCGGGAGTTCGGCGGCCAGGATGCGTTTTATCTCGGCGGCCTCCTCCAATGAGGCCTCCTGGTCTTTTGAGCGGATCTCAACATCCACCGCCGATCGGGAGGAAAACTGCCTGCCCGATGAAAAGGAAATAGTCGCCCCGGGAACCGAGTTGGAATAGGGTGTGAGTTTAGTCCTGATCGATGCGGGGCTGTCGATCTGGTCTTCCGGATTGGGAAGAAGAATCTGGAGCGAGCCTGAATGGCTGGAGCTGCCCCCGCCCACCGAGAGCACGAGGCGCCGGTAGCCTTCGATATTTTCCTTGACGTAGGCTTGCAGATCGTCCAACACCATCTCGGTTCGTTCGCTCACGGTTCCAAGAGGCAGCGAAACGTTCACGGTAATGCTGTCGTCGGTGGATGATCGGGGAAAGAGGTTGAGCCCGAAGGAGCTGAGCTGCAGCAGGGCCGAAGCGAGGATAACCCCGACGAGGCTGACGATAAGTAATTTGTTTTTCAGGCAGAATTCCAATGCTGTTTTATATGCCTTTTCCTGGGTTTGGAAAAAAGCTTCAAGAATATTGTCGATTTTCCTAATTATGGGTGTTTTCAGGGGTTTTTGCACCCTGGTATCGAGACGCATGATCGGGCCGGCCAGCACGGGCACGATAGTCATGGCTACCACAAGGGATCCTGCCAGGGAAAAGCAAATTGTAAAGACGAGGTCGTTGAATAGCTGACCCATCATCCCCAGATCGTTGCGGAAAAGAAGGATCGGAATGAACACGCAGAGGGTGGTGAGCGTAGAGGCCATGATTGCGGTGACCATTTCCTGGCTGCCGAGGATTGCGGCGATCTTCGGTTTTGTGCCCCGCTCTCTGTAGTGATAAATATTGTCCAGCATGACTATCGAGGCGTCCACGATCATGCCCATGCCCATGATCAAGCCGGTCAGGCTTATCGTATTGAGCGTAAGACCCATGAAATACATGCTCAGCAGGGTGAGCAGTATCGATATGGGTATCGAGACGGCGACGATAAAGGTCGCCTTGATATTGCGGAGAAAGATGAGCAGGATGAGAATGGCTAAGCCTATGCCCTGAAACGCGGAATTATAGACCTTGTTCAGCGTGGAGGTCACTAAGGTCGTGTTATCGGAAATTATCTCGACCCGGACTCCCTCAGGAAGCGAATCGTTCAGTTCTGCAAGGGCAGTCTTCACATCCTTGGATATCTGCACCGCGTTGCTGTCGGCTTCGCGCTGAATTTGGAGGTTAATTACCCTCCGACCGTCGTAGTATACCTTCCTCGAAGGTTCGTCTTTTTCCAGCTTTATATCGGCCACATCTTCCAGACGGATCGCTCGCATGCTGGCGCCGTCGCTGGAACGCATCGTTTTTATGACAAGGCCCTTCACCTCTTCCACGGATGAAAGCTTCTCATCGGTGCGGATCTGGTACTGGGTTGAGCCGCGCACGATGGTGCCGCCCGAGAGCAGGACATTCTGGGAAGCCAGGGCCGAAGTAACCGAACTGAAACTGAGTCCATAAGCGGCCAGTCTGTTCTGG
>JAVEYV010000135.1:0-6367 GCA_034003305.1 Spirochaetia bacterium
ACCGCCTTGACCTTTACCTGAACGAATTTATCGGCGGGCACGTAGTACTTCTGTATTACGATGTCCTTGAGCTTGCGCCTGCGCTTGAAATAGCGAATGCCTTCCTGGGGGGTCTCCAGCTCTATTTTGGCGGAGAAGACCATGTAATCGCCCTGGAAGGATAGACTGATGTTCTTTTCCTCGAAGCCTGCCACCGCGAACTCGAAGACGATGCTGCGCTCGGGGGTTAGAAAGACATTCATGGGGGGATAAGAGAAATTTGGATAGTAGTCTGCGTTTTCGTCCCCGCCGGCTTCAAACCAAGCGCCGCCTGAGGCTCCGCCTTGAGCCTCGGCGCCCCGGCGCCAGGCTCCCATCGGATCGGGGCCGCAGCCCTCGGGGTTAGCACCGAATTCCTTCATTTTTTCTCCAAAATCTTTGGCAGCCTCGAACACATCGTCGAGGATGGAGCCAATGTCTACATAGGTTCTGTTGCCTTTCATGGTTTCCTCCTTAAGGAAAACCGGAATGCCCTTGTTCGCGCATTCCCTGTACGATCCGCCGGCGGCGCAAAGCCCTTCGCGGCGGGGCCTCCTTTTTAGGGCTGGTCGGCCTTTACAGTTATAAAATAGTGCTGTCTCGGGATTAAAGCATGGAAAAAGCGACTGAGACGGGGGTATATCGGGACGGCTTGATACGAGAGAGCACGCTAAGGAATTCGTCGCTTATGAGTTTTTAGGCTCTGCGGATGAGAGGCCGCCCGCGCGGAGCGCGGGCGGCCCTAATCACAATATCGCAACTCTTTTCGTCACTTCCTGCTCGGAACGATTCGATCGGAGCCTCTTACTTTGAAGGGTACAGCAAGGGGTAGTCATTTACGACGCCCTGACTGACGAGGTCCTTGGGCACGACAAACCAGTTGCCGATGGGAGCCACGGTCACCGACTCGGTCTGAGCCTCGAACCATTTGAGGAGGAAGAAGCGCAGGTCCTTGGTGGTGGCGCCGTTCACCAGCTTCATGGTGCGGATGGTTTCCTTGTCCAGGCCTGAACCCTTTTCCAGGTGTCCGCCGCCGCCGGAGCCCCTGTAGGAGTTGATTGCCACGGTGTAGGTGGCCTGGGGATTGAAGATCCTGCCGTCGGACATGGAGGTGATGGTCACCTTGTCGCCCACGGGCTTGGTAACGTCCACGGAATAATTGATGCCCGCCGCCGAGTCATAGTTGTAATACCTGGTTACCGTCTGGGCGGTGTTGTAGCGGGCATCGAAGACGAGCTTGCCTTCCTTGTCTTTCTGGAAGGCGATGAGGTGGTTGCCTTCGTTGGGCATGGTGGCGAACCAGTTGGCATAGGAGAATTCCAGGAAGGCATCCACCTGCTTGCCGGTGAGGCTCATGGTATAGAGGAAGTTCTCGTACACGTAGAGATTGAACATATCCCGCACGTATAGGGTTCCGTCCTTGCTTGTGGGGATCTTGGCGTCCATGGACAGTGGAGCGGCGAAGGAGATATCCGCGGGTTTCAAGCCTATGGCCGGATCCTTGGAGATATCCAGCTGAATGCGATGGATGAGGTCGACAAAGGCCGAATCGCCGAATATGGAATCCCTGCTGGATATGACAGCATCCATTTTGCCAATAGGCCTGTCCACCCAGGCTTTGATCTCGTCGAAACCGCGCTGGAACTGGGCTTCGAATCCGGGGTCGCTTTTGTATTGGCTGATGTCCACCAAACCGCCGCGTACCCTCTTGTCCCAGGCCTGCTTTTCTGCGTTCCAGTCCAGCGTGAGGTTGACCACGGGCACCCTGCGGGCTGCGTTGAGGGCGCCGTAGATATAAACGGTCTTGCCGTTGGAATCCTTGACCTCCACCTTTTTCTTGGTTGCAGGATCCCAGCCCATTCCATCCCAGCCCGAGTGGTCGTGGCCTACGAAAATAATGTCGAACCCAGGGACCATCTCTGCTACGAGCTGGGAGGCATTTTCATTGTATTTTGTGTCTCTGGTTACTCCACCGTAGCTGTGATCCACTCCTGCATGGAAGAGACCCACAAGGACGTCGGGTTTTTCTTTTTCCATGATGAGGGGCACCCACTTCTTAGCGCTGTCCACCATGTCCTCGAATTCCATGCCTGTCCAGAACTGGGGAGGCAGCCAGTCGGGTACTTTCGGCGAGGTGAGTCCGAGCACTGCGATTTTCACCCCGGCCTTTTCGATTATCGCGTAGGGAGTAAAATAGGGCTGTCCATCCGGCTTGACCGCGTTGGCGCAGAGCACAGATGCCTTTACTTCCTTATAGAGCTTGTCGTAGACGGCGTGTCCCGCCTCGATGTCGTGGTTTCCCACCGAGAGGGCATCGTACCTGAGGTAGTTCATGGCTTGAGCCCAAATGTGAGGTGCCTGTGTCTTCTCGAAATTGTAGTAATATACCGTCGGCTGGCCCTGGAGCGAATCGCCGTTGTCCAGAAGGACAAGGTTGGGGTTAGCCGCCCTTTCCTCGGCTATGAGGCTGGCAACCTGGGCGAGGGATGCGGCCAGGGGCTTCGCGTTCACGAAGTCGTAGGGATAGATTGCCCCGTGGATGTCCGAGGTTTCTATGAAGGTGAGCGTGAGGCTTTTTTCGGCTGCTGCGCTCTGGGCGAAGGCGGGAAAGATGCCGATCGCAGCGACGAGCAGCGCCATTACTACAATGCGAAATCTCTTCATCGTAGTCTCCTTGGCCGCGGTGGTTGTTTTTTTGGGTATGCGGCCGATTCCCGAATAAAAGTATACGCTTGGTTGTCTGGGGGTTGTAGATGTCGTTCAGGGGTATTGATAAAAATCCTGGCTTCATTTTTGATGAGTAAGGGAAAAACGGCATAAAAAACACCCTCTGGGAGTCTTTAATGAAGAACCTGTTCCGCACAAGCATCCTCGCTGTTATCGCCTTGAACCTGGCTGGAACGCTCTTCGGGGTCTCGTTTCGCTTTCCCCTCTTTATCGCAGGACTTGGAGCTCTCGTGGGCGGATTCCCCCTCATGGGCAAGGGTTTCCAGAAAGCGGCGGTCATATTCCTGATTCTCGGCGCCGGCATGCTGGCATTTGGAGGACAGCCCTTTGATCTTTGGGTAAAGGCCGCCACATCCATGACCAATATAATAGCCATTGTGGCGGTGATGCAGACCTTCGCGGTCCCCATAAAAGTCGGAGGCTACGACGAGGCTATCAAGTCGTGGATGCAGGGTCGAATAAAGGGAAAGTCCGCCCTCTTTATCTTTGTGACCATCACTACCCATCTGCTTACCAGCTTTTTAAACATGGGTTCTGTACCCGTGACGGTAAGCCTCTTCGAGCCCAGCTTGAAGGCAAGGATTCCCGACTGGAAGCGCTTTTTCGCCCGGGCCGCCACCCGGGGCTATGTACTGTCGGTTCTCTGGTCGCCGGGGGCGGTAAACCTCTCGCTGGTGGTACAGGCCACCGGCCTTTCCTGGTCCAAGGTCTTTATCCCCGGATTTATCCTGGCCGTTCTGGGTATGGGGGCCTCTTCGCTTACCGAACTATTCGGATCCCATGGCAAGGATTCGCTGCTTCCTCTGGCCGACAGGTCGCCCACTGCGGAGAAGGGCGGGAGAATTACCCATGTTCTCGGCGTTGTAGTTCTTTTTATTCTGCTGGTTGCCGTCCTGGAGAGACTGAATATCGGCGTATCCTCCGGGCGAACAGTCCTGGCGGGTTTGCTGGTCGCCCTGGCCTGGACCTTGAGTCAGGCCAGGCGGCCGGGCATGAAGGCCGCATTGAAGACACACTGGCAGGAAGGGCTTCTCAAGGCAGGGGACATCGCTCCCTTCTTCGTAGCCATGGGGGTATTCTCCACCGCCCTGGAAGCCTCCGGCTTCCTCGAAACGGTAGCGCCCCTTATCAAGACAGCCGCCGATTCGCTGGGGGCGGCCTCGGTAATCCTGATCGCGGGAATTATCGCGGCTGCTTCCCTCATCGGGCTTCACCCCTTTATAACGATCGTACTCTTCGGAAAAGTGCTTTCCTATGTCAGCCTGCCGATTCCGCCCATCACCATAGCCCTGGCCCTCTCCGTCGGCGGAGCCGCGGCCTATATGATCACGCCTTTCGCGGGGATGATCATGATCATGTCCAGGCTGATCGGCGTCAAAGCCGCCGATATCGCCCTGCGCTGGAACTGGCGCTTCAGTCTGACCTTCCTGGCCGGAGGGCTTCTCTATGCCTTCGCGTGGGGAGCTTTGTTCGGCTGAGAAAACTCTCTATTCATCCTTGTCGAAGGGCATACCCAGGGCCGCCGGAGGGGTGGCGTTCAGGGCTGTAAGCACCTTGGCGATATCCCTGCGAACCGATTCGGGCAGATGGGATAGGCTGCGCTCCACCCATTCGGCATTGCCGATGTTCACCAAAAGGAGGGTGAGGATCATGAGGGGGAAGGGCGCTACCTGGAGTACCTGGGAGGGGACGTTGGGCATGAGGGGCTGCAGCACCAGGCCCAGCCACTGGAGGAGCGAGAAGAAATAGGCCCCCATCGCAGCCCTGAAGGGTCTCCAGCCCCCGAAGATGGTGATCGAGAGAATAATCCAGCCTATTCCATCCAAGCCTGAAATCGTTCCCTTCCAGCCCGCCTTAACCGAAAGCGAGTAGATGGGGCCAGCCAGACCTGCTATGGCTCCGCCTAAAACGGTATAGAGGTAGCGCAGACGGTTAACGTTGGCTCCCCGCACATAGGCCGCCCGAGGGTTTTCTCCCAGGCCTTTCAGCATGATGCCCGGCTTGGTGCGCTCCATGTAGAACCAGGAGAGAATGATAAGAAGGAAGCTGGAGTAGGTGACGACATCGTGGCGGAAGAAGAGGGTGCCGACCACTGGTATGGAGCTTAGGCCCGGTATGGGTGTCAGGGTAAGGCGCGGTCCGGGCATGCCCATGATGGGGTTGCCCAGAAAGTAGGCCAGATCGCGGCAGAGCATGGCCAGCACGTAGCCGACGGCCACCTGGGACTGCTTGAGGGTAATGCTCGTGAAGGCCACCACCAGGGCGACCGCGGCGCCTATGGCGGCTCCGGCGAGGAATCCCAGGGCAAGGCTGCCTGTGGCGAGGGATGCGGCGAAACCGCCCATGGCCGAGAGCAGGATCATGCCGTTCATCGCCAGGTTGGATACGCCGGCCTTTTCGCTTATGGTCTCGCCGAGAACGCCGAAAAGGATGGGCGCCGAGGAACTCAAGACCCCCGAAAGTCCGAAGAGCAGGGCATCGCTGGTCATAGGCTGCCTCGCTTTCTAAGCAGCTTGAGGCGCAGCCCGTTACCGATAAGGACAAAGAGAACCAGAAAGCCCTGTATAACCCCCGCCAGGGAGGAGTCGAGCTTGAGCACTATGGGAAGCTGTATCGACCCTACACTCAGGGCGGCGAAGAAAAGCGCCACGGGGGCGGCGAATACGGGACTATAGTTGACCAGCATGGCCACCATCAGGCCGGTGTAGCCGTACCCGCTGGAAATCGAAGGGATGAGGCGGTGATAGACCGAAGTAACCTGGACAGCGCCCGCGAGGCCCGCGAAGGCGCCGCAGAGGGCAAAGGAAAGGAGCATGTGCTGCCAGGTGGGGACTCCCAGCAGATAGGCCGCCTTCGGGTTCTTGCCCACAGCCTTGAGCCTCAGGCCGAAATGGCTGCCCTTCAGAAGAATAAAGGCCACGACAATGGCCAGGGCCGCCAGTACCAGCGGCACCGGGGCCAGCCTCGACTGGGCCGATATGGTAGGCATCCAAAGCTCAGGCCCGAAGGGGAGAGTCCCGGACATGGAGGCGACGCCTGGCCTTTTCCAGGGGCCGAATATGAGCCAGAGATTGAGGGCCGTGGCTACAAAGTTAAGTCCCAGGCCGCCGAAGATTTCGTTCACGCCCCCAAAGGTTTTCAAGGCCCCGGCGAGCAGGGCCCAGAACATGCCGCCCAGCATGCCCGCGGCCACCGCGAAGGCTATGATCGCAGCGGGGCTGAGCGCCGTATTCTGCAGGTTGCGCATTGCCCAGGTGCAAAAAATTGCGCCCAGGGTTATCTGCCCCTCGATGCCGATGTTCCACAGACCACCGGTAAAAGTAAAAAGGAGTCCCGCGGTGGCCAAGGCCAGGGGAACCCAGGATACCAGGACGTTGGCCGCTACATTGGGCGAGCCAACCGCGCCCTGGATTATGTTTCCATAGGCCTGGAAGGGATTGCTGCCGGTGGCGGCTACAATGGCTGTGGTGAGGGCGAGGGCTGCCATGACGGAGCCTGCGCCGAAAATAATTCTTGTAGTCTTGTCGTCACGCATCGCTGCTTCCCTTGAACGCTTCCCAGCCTACGCCGCCGATGAGTTCGCCCAACTTCTGAACGTTGAGCGATTCTGATGCGATGAGGG
>JAVEYV010000136.1:0-6331 GCA_034003305.1 Spirochaetia bacterium
CGCTCTTCCGATCTCATCTTCCAATGATTGATAGCTGTTTCGATAAAGTGCGAAAAGCTCATCATACAGAGCCATTTTTGATGGATCCGGTTCGTAGCACTCGCTGAAGCCTACCAGATTTTCAGCCGCCGTGGCTAGATCGGGGAACTGTCCGAGGGCAGTCAAGGCCACGCAGAGGTCGCCAAGCAGTTCTGCCTCCCTGAATTCGGGCACTCGAATCGGCACCTTGGTTATATCCGCCTTAATCTGATTAAGCATGGAATTGCCCGAAGGCTGCCCGGTCACTCGCAGCTCATCAACCTGCGCTCCGGTTGATTCCATTACATCGATAACATCCCGCATGGCGAAGCCGATAGATTCAACCACAGCCCTGGCCATCTCGGCCCTGCCGTGGCGGAGCGAAAGGCCGATAAAGCAGGCTCTCGCCTTGGGGTTCCAGATGGGTGCACGCTCTCCCGTCAGGTAGGGAAGGAATATCAAAGAGCCTGCTCCAGCCGGCGCCATTGCAGCCAAGGCGAAAAACTCTCCCTGGTCGATCGGCGATCCGTTCTGGCTGTCCATGTACCAGGTGAGGGCTCTTCCCGATGAGGAGATAACCCCGGATATGTTTTCGTAAGGCTCCACGACATGGGGCATGTAGAGAAGCCCCTTGTGCCGTTCAAGACCTTTTTCCCAGCAGAGATTGATCCCTTCCGAGGTTCCTGAGCGGTTGCAGGCCCGCCTCGGTTTTGTGGTGGCCGTACCCAGCAGGGAGACGATAAAGTCCGGCCCTCCGGCCACTACCGGCGTCCCCGCAGGCAGCCCCATCGTTTCGGCCGCCCTGCCGCTCACGCCGCCTACCACAGTCCCGAGGCGGACAAAGGGCGGGAACTTCGCTTTGTCCAGCCCGAGGGCATCCAGGCTGGCATCATCCCAGATAATCGACTCGTAGCCCGGCGCAGGCAGAAAACTCACCCATTGGCCGGTGAGGAGTGCGCAGAGATACTCCGGAGGGGACATAAAGTGTCTGGTCTTTTGATAAATTTCCTCTCTGTTTTTTTTAAACCAAAGCGCCTTGGGCAGATTGTAAGCCGGATCCAGCTTCCTCCCCAACGTGGCCTCCAGCTCTCTGGATTCTTCAAAAGCCCTCCTATCCATCCAGGTCAGGGCTTTATGCAGGGGTTTCCCCTCCCCGTCCACGGGAAAAAGCGTAGGTCCGTTGCCGCTTACAGCAATGCACCGCAGGTCGCCAAGCACTGAGGACCGGCCTTTGGAAAGCGCAGCGATGAGTTCGATTAAAGCCCGGCTCCACTGCTCTGGGTCGATCTCCTGTTCCAGGGGGCTATTTCCTATCCGCCCCTGGATGCTGCTTCGCTCCAGAGCGAGGCAGGCTCCATCGGAGGTGAAAAGAGCTGCCTTGGCGCTAGTAGTTCCAATATCAATGGTGAGAATCATCTTTCGCCTCCAGGGGCCTCGGCCGAATGGTCTTCGCCGCACAAGTACTCACCTGGGCAATCCAGGCATTCCTGCCCGGGACAGGAAAAAAAGCCTGTCCTTTCCTTAAGCCTCGCAGCCTGATCTTGAAGTTCTGCCAACTTTTTTCTGGATTCGAGGATTTTTTCTTCCTCCAGAGCCATGCGCTTTTGATATGTTTTTAAAAGAAGGGCTCTGCAGCTTTCTCCGCTGGGGTCCTGCTCGGCCAGGTCGAAGAATTCTTTTATTTCTCCCAGGCTTAAGCCATCCCCTTTTAACTGCTGAATCCTCTTGAGATAGATTATGTTGGCGCCGGGATAGCGGCGGTGGATGCCTTCGGTTCTGTCGTTTGACTTCAGGAGTCCCAGCTCCTCGTAATAGCGTATGGTGCGTACCGTAAGTCCGAACATCGACGAGAGCTCGCCGATCTTGAGACTGTCATCCCTGGTCTTCATCTGCCCTCATCATAGCCTACTTGAATATTCTTGAAAATATGCTATTATGAAATTAACGTAAGATTTTATATTACGTAAGCTTTAGCCATGAGCCGATTTTATCAGCCGCTGGAGGTTCTCATGAGCCGTCGTCTTTTATCGCTCTATTTTTCACTTTTCCTCGCTCTCCCTCTCATCGCCGCACCCTTAAAAATCGGTGTATTTATCCCTGGGCAACGCGAAGGCAGTCCAATCTACGATTCGCTGGCCTCAGGAGCCGAGCAATTCGCTTCCGAAAATCCCGGTTCTTCCGTACGGATCTTCGAAGCTGGCTTCAATCAGGCCGAATGGCAGGAAAAACTTACCAGCTTTGTCAGTACAGGCCGTTATGACATCATTATTACCTCCAACCCTTCTCTCCCCGATCTCATCGAGGCTATAGCCCCGCTCTTCCCCAGCCAGAAATTTATCTGCCTGGACGGGTACAAGCCTGGCATTTCCACGCTGCACACAATTCTTTATAACCAAACCGAGCAAGGCTATATCGCCGGTTACCTCGCAGGTCTCATTTCTGTCAGCACACTGCCGGGGGCTAACCCTCAGAAAAAAGCGGGTATGATCATTGGGCAGCATTACCCGGTCATGGATACCCTCATAGCCCCGGGTTTTGAAAAGGGGCTTAAGGCTGTGGATCCATCGTTTAGCCTGGATATTAGGGTTCTGGGAAACTGGTATGACGCCACCAAGGCTTCAGACCTGGCCAAGAGCATGATCTCCGGGGGGGTGGATGTTATTCTGCCCATCTGCGGCTCGGCCAGCCAGGGGGTTGTAAAGGCGGCGAAGGACTCTGGCCGCTACCTTGTGTTTTTCGACAGCGACGAGTACTCGCGAGCTCCCGGTACGATTCTCGGCTGCGTAGCCCTTAAGCAGAAGGAGCTGTCCTACGCCAAGCTCAAGGAGTATGCGCAAAAAGCCACGCCCTGGGGCAGAGCCGATGTAGTAGGTGTTAAGGAGGGCTATATCGAGCTCCTCGACAAGCACCCCAGCTACACGCAGAACCTTCCCGAATCCATCCGTGCCAGGATGTCGGAACTTATCGCTGGCATCTCCTCGGGCGCTGTAAGTTTTCCCGCGCCTACGCTCTGATCGACCAGCATGAAGAGCGTCGAGCTCGAAGGCATAGACAAATATTTCCCCTCCAGCGGAACCTGGGCCTTGATTCAGGCCAGGCTCTCCCTGCTTCCCGGCCAGATCCATGCAGTGGTAGGGGAGAATGGAGCCGGCAAGACGACGCTCATGAAAATTTTAGCCGGTCTTGAAAGCCCCGATGCCGGACAGATACGGATACAAGGAAGGAGTGTACACTTCAAAGGGCCCGCCGACGCGGCGAGGCTGGGCATAGGCATGGTACATCAGCACTTCATGACCATACCGGGCTTGAGCGCCGCCCAAAACATTCTTTTCGGCGCCGAACCCCGTACAGCCCTAGGCATGCTGGATAAAAAAACACTTCTGCGAACAGCCTCCGACTGCGCCGCCCGCTATGGCTTTTCCCTGGATGTGACCAGAAGCGCCGAAAGCCTCTCTGTCGGAGAGCGGCAGCAGGTGGAGATTCTGAGACTCCTTTATAAGAACTGCGATATCCTAATCCTGGATGAACCCACATCGGTGCTGACCGACCAGGAGATTCAGTCCCTGTTCACGGTGCTTCAACAGCTAAAGGCCTCGGGTAAAACGATCGTCATAATCTCCCACAAGGTTGGCGAGATAAAGAAAACAGCGGACAGACTCAGCGTCATGAAAGACGGAAGGTCGCTGGGAGAATTCAAGGCCGCGGATATCAGCAGCCACGCCCTCTCAGACCTCATAATGGGAGAGTACGAATCGCCCCGCCTAAAAGCAAAAAGCGCTCCCTTTGGCCAAGGTTCCCCGGTTCTGGAATTAAATAGTATTAGCCTCAATAGGCACAAGAAAAAATTTGAAACGTTGCGCGATATCAACATCTCGGTCAATGAAAAAGAAATTCTCGGCGTCTGCGCTCTGGCGAATAACGGTTTGTCGGAATTGGAAGACATTCTTGCTGGAAGGCTGGAACCGAACAGAGGCAGCCTCCTTTTTATGGGAAAATCCTATCCGAAACTGAGAAAAGCGCCATGGCTGGATGGGGGCATTGCCTATGTCCCCTCCGACCGGATCGGACGGGGCTCCTGTTCGGATAGATCCGTAATGGAAAATATCGTAGCCCTGGACAGGGATTCTTTTTTCCCCGGCGGTTTGCTCGATTCGGCGAAAGCTCAGGCACGTACTCTCAAAGCCATTCAGGTTCTGGGCGTCAAAGCTAGGCCTGAAAGTAAAATCAGCCAACTCTCGGGCGGCAATATCCAAAAAATGATTCTTGGCCGGGAGCTGTCAGAACCGCCTGCACGGCTGTGCATCCTCTGCGAACCGGGCTGGGGTTTGGATTACGCTTCCCTCAGACGCACCTATAAAAGAATTCTCGAAGTGAAAAACAAAGGCAGCGCCATTATTCTTATTTCTTCTGACATCGACGAAATCCTGGAGCTCTCCGACAGGATTGCGGTACTTCACAAAGGCAGTCTTGCCGGAATCGTGCCTAACGGCCCAGGAGCCACAAAGGCTAAACTGGGCGCCATGATGATGGGCCTTGGCGCGCAAGCAGGGGAAAATCATGCATAAACGCAAGGTGGGCGATCGAGGAAGACCAGTCCTGTTCACTATTTTAGCGGCGCTCTTTTCTTCCTGCCTTCTTCTTTTGTTTTTTTCCGATTCTTTTTTCGATTCCTTTGTTCTTTTTTTCGTCAATCCGCTGACGAATCGCTACTATCTGGGCAACATGATCGCTTTCATGGTGCCCCTCATCGTGGCAGGTCTAGGCATCTCGTTCGCGTTCGAATCGCACAACTTTAATCTCGGCGGCGAAGGTCAGATCTACGCTGGATCTCTGGCGGCAGTGCTGGTCGCCATCGCATTAAAAGAAAAACCAGCGATTGTCATCTGGGTATTTTCTTTTGCTGCGGCGGCCGCGGCGGGCGGCCTCATAGGCGCCCTTTCAGGCTTTTTAAAACGAAGACTGGCTGTGGACGAGCTTATCTCTTCGTTTTTGGTTTCATCGATCGTGGTGCTCGTGGTTGATTTCTGTATCACTGGTCCGTTTCAGGATCCTTCCAGTAATTTCCAGGCAACACGGGCAATTCCGCCCGCCGCGACCTTGCCAAAGCTATTGCCCCCTTCGTCGCTGAGCGCGGGCATATTCGCCGCAGTACTCGCCCTGCTCATCGGAAAATTCGTTCTGGCAAGAACCCGCTTTGGCTTTGAGTTGAGACTCTGCGGAGCGAACAAGGACTTCGCCCGTTACGCCGGCATCGACGATGGCGTCTACGCCCTGGTGCCGATGCTGCTATCGGGGGCCCTTCACGGAATTGCCGGCGCTCTGATGATTTTCGGGTCCTACGGCAGGCTGATGCGCGGATTTTCAACAGGAGTGGGCTGGAGCGCGATAGCCGTAGCGCTGATAGCCCGCAACAATCCCCTAGCTCTTTTGCCTGCCGCGGCCTTTTACGCCTACCTCGATTCGGGGGCTAAGAGCGTCATGATGGGATCAGGCGCAAGCACCGAGATAGTGGGCATCATTCAGGCGGTGATTTTTCTGTTCATCACCGCTACAAGACTGCCTTTTTTAAAAACGCATGGATTATTTGCCCGGCTCCAGCGTACCGTCAGCACCGGCGAAAGGAAGTCCTCGTGACCTGGCTCGATACGGCAGGGAACATTACCGCCAGCGCCCTGGAAGCCATGACACCCCTGCTGTTAGCCGCGGCAGGCGGGCTTTTTACCGAGCTGGCGGGAATGCTCAACATAGCCCTGGAAGGTCTCATGCTCGCAGGAGCCTTTTTTGGCTTTGCCGCAGCCCAGGCTTCAGGCAGCCTTAGCCTGGGCATTCTCGCCGGAGCCCTGGCCTCCAGCCTCATTGCCTGGATCTACGGCAGCGCCACCTTGCGGCTCAAGGCCAACGCCTTCATAACCGGCCTTGCCGCCAATATCTTCGCCCCAAGCATCACCGCGGTGCTTTCGGCCCGCTGGTTTGGCACCAGAAGCGTTGTCGCTCTGACAACCCCCGAGCCTGCGCGCATTTTCCAGACCAGCCTGGGCAGAGTCCCGATACTGGGCAAAATTTTCTTTTCCCATCACAGCCTCGTCTATCTATCATGGGTGCTTAGCTTGGGGGCAGCCCTCATTATTTACCGATCTGTTTTGGGAACGAGGATCAGGGCCACGGGAGCGAGGGCTGAGGCGGTAGCAGCGGCCGGGTTCAAGCCGGATTTCTATAAATTGGTGGCGATAATTCTCTCCGGGTTTTTCTGCGGCATAGCAGGCGCATCCCTCTCTCTTCCCCTTGGAGCCTATGTGCCGAACATGAGTTCGGG
>JAVEYV010000137.1:0-6293 GCA_034003305.1 Spirochaetia bacterium
CCGCTGCCGATTACCGCGGACGCACCCCAATCTATACATGCTCTGGCAAATTCTTCCAGGAAATAATCTGGTTCATCATCGGTAAGTCCTTTAATTTCATGGGAGTGAACTAAAACCACTAGATACTCTGCCTCTTTCAGCGCATTCTCAATCGCCTTCTTTGTGCGGACCATATCGTGTTTATTGCACGATGAGGTTTTGCCTTCCATATCACTTTCTTTAAAATCAATTGTGCCCAAGGAAAACAGTCCCGGCTTTTGAACCGTATAGCCGCCTTTCTTGGAATTATCGATTCTTCCATTAATAAACGTATTCTTCGCAATTTCTTTCAATGCGTTCATATGAAACGAACTCACGCTGTACACTTCTGAATGACGTAAGGGATTGAGGCCAGGCCTTCCGGGAATTGGAGGTCTTGCATATCCCGCTCTAGCCGCGTCGTCGTTTGTTGCGCATATGGATATTAATCCAACTTTTGACTTCTGAGCTTCTATAAACGCGGGCTTTGAAGCTTCTGCCAGGTCATTCCCTGCTCCCGAAAAGGCGACCTCATGTTTTTTTAGTGTTGTTAAAGTAGATTTAATTCCACTGTATGAATAATCCATCGTATGGTTATTCGCTATGCTGAAATAGTTGAAACCATAGGCTAATAATTCCTCGAGTATTTCGGGAGGAGAAGTAAGCCAGGTGCCGCCGCAAAATGTTGAAGCGAAACAATTATAGTTTGAGAGCACCATTTCCAGGTTGTTAATCCTTATATCAGCCTTGTCAATGATGTTTTTAAGCCGTTCAAGCCCCTTATACTCTTTAGGTGGAGGATTCATCATAATGGAGTCGCCTGTGGCACAAATAGAAATTTTCATAGTCAATCCTCCTAAATAAATGTTTTAATACAAAGCTATATGGTTTTATAACGCATCAGTTGCTTATTTTTGATGAAGAAAGCAGGCGCAAAAGTGTTCTCCTCCCAAATCAATCAAAGGAGGGTCGTTTTTCATACACTTGTCAAAAACATAATTGCATCGCTTGGCAAAACGACATCCAGGATTTGGGTTTACAGGGCTAGTTAATTCTCCTTTGATTATCTCAACTCTTTTATTCCTAGACGATATGTCTGGCTCTGGTATCGCTGCGAGCAAAGCTTTTGTATACGGATGTTGAGGATTCGAAAACAGTTCATTCACCGGCGCCTGTTCGATACACTGGCCGAGATACATCACGATTATTTCGTCGCTGATGTGTTTTACGACGGAGAGATTGTGCGTAACAAACATATAGGTCAGCTCGTATTTTTCCTGAAGATCCATCAAAAGATTCAATATTTGAGCCTGGATGGAAACATCCAACGCGGAAACAGGTTCGTCGCATACAATGAATCGCGGGTTGAGCGATAATGCTCTGGCGACTCCTATTCTTTGTCGCCTGCCTCCATCCAGTTCATGAGGGTAGGCGTTGGCAAGTCGCTGAGCCAGTCCCACAGTATCCATCAGCTCCGCGGTTTTATTCCAGATCTCGTTTTTCGATTTATATGTTTTATGAATAAACATGAAATCGGCGATTATCTCAGCAACCGTTTTTCTTGGATCGATGCTTGAATAAGGATCTTGAAAAATGATCTGCATGTTTTTACGCATTTCGCGCATTTTTGATTTATTGTAGTCGATTATCGATTTGCCGTCGAATAAAATATCTCCAGATGTAGGTTCGACAAGTCGAAGGATCGCTCTTCCCAGTGTACTTTTCCCGCAACCTGATTCGCCTACCACTCCGATGGTCTTGCCTTTATAAATTTTTAAGCTTATATCATCCACAGCATGGAGCAGGCCTTTTGTTACTTTAAAATATTTCTTCAGATTTTTGGTTTCGATGAGGGGAACGTTAATCTCACTCATGCTTTTATATCCTTAAATAAGTGACACTTGATCGTATGTGTTCCTAGTACGGCATCATGAGGCTGTGTAGTCAGACATATATCCATGCATTTTGGACACCTGGGAGAAAATTTACAGCCCTTAGGCAAATTAGTCGGATCAGGCATAAGTCCACCTATAGGGCTTAGCCGAACTGTTTTTGTTTTTAAATTGGGTATTGATCCAAACAATCCCGTCGTATACGGATGATGAGAGTTTCCAGTAAAAATATCTTCAAGTATGCCGGTTTCGATGAGTTCTCCCGCATACATCACTCCTACTTTATCGCAGGTCTGAGCCACGATGCCTAGGTCATGAGTTATCATGATCATGGAGGTGCCCAATCTTTCTTTTAGCTCGCGTATCATGGCTAGTACCTGTGCTTGTATTGTGACATCCAGGGCTGTTGTGGGCTCATCGGCGATCAAAATGTCTGGCTCGCAGGCAAGGGCCATTGCGATAACCACTCGTTGTTTCATGCCACCTGAAAACTGATGAGGATAGTCTTTTTTTCTTTCAGGCTGAATGCCGACCAGTCTTAGCACTTCTTCAGTGCGGTTATTTATTTCATCTTTCTTTTTGTCTTTAAAGGCATGGAGAAGCAACACTTCGGCGATTTGTTCGCCTACTGAAAGTACTGGGTTGAGACTCGTCATTGGATCTTGAAAAATCATGGCGATTTTTTCACCGCGCACGTCTCTCATTTTCTCTTCAGAGACCGCAAGAAGATTTTCTCCCATGAATTCGATAGAACCGTTTAGTATTTTACCTGTTCTTTCAGGCAGTAATCGCAGGATAGAGAGAGCTGTAGTCGTTTTTCCGGCACCGGTTTCGCCCACAATCCCGACAGTTTCACCTTTTTCCAAATCAAAACTAATACCATTCACCGCATGAACTGTTTCCAGGTCGGTTTGATAATCTACATATAAGTCCTTGATTCTTAATAGCTTCTCATTTGATTTCATCGTCATTTCCTTAAGACTTGAGGCGAGGATCAAGGGCATCACGCAATCCGTCGCCAAGCAAGTTTAGAGACAGCGTTGAGAGCACTATGGCGAGTCCGGGGAAAATCATTAAATATGGAGCCGGGCGTAAAAACTCCCGAGCCTCTGAGAGCAAGCTGCCCCATTCTGGTTCGGGAGCTTGTATGCCGAGGCCTAAAAAACTAAGACTGGCTGACCGCATTATCAACTGAGCAGTTGTCATTGTGGTTTGGACAATCAGTGTTCCCATGATATTTGGAAGAATATGCTTTATGATAATGCGCAGATCACCAGCGCCGCCTGCCTTTGCTGCCTCTATATACTCAAGATCCACTACACCGAGAATCGCCGCCCTGATGATTCTGACGAAAGCGGGAATCCTCGCTATTGCGATCGCAATTATCAAGTTTGTCATATTTGAGCCAAGAGCAGCAACAATCGCAAGAGCCATCAGTGTTGCTGGTATGGCTGAAAGAACATCCATAAAGCGCATTACGATTGTATCGAATTTGCCACCGTAATACCCAACCGCTGCGCCGAATAAAAGACCTATGCTTAGCGATGCAAGTGTAGCGAGGAAGCCTATCGAGAGAGATCTCCTGCTCCCGTGCAAGACTCTAGCGAACACATCTCGACCGAACCCATCAGTACCAAACCAGTGCTCTGTTGAGGGACCTTGCATCCGCTGTCTGATATTTTGCTTTATTGCAGAATTATAAGGGGTAATAAATTCTGCAAAAAATGCTGAGAATATAAAAATTAGAAGTACCACAAGACCGAACATCGCTGTTTTACTCTTTTTTAGGCGTCTCCAGATTTCCTTTAATTTGCCCTGTCGTTTAAACTGAATTGTCTCACTCATGAGCTAAACCCCTATTTGGAATATTTTGCCTTAATGCGAGGATCCACAGCTGCATAAAGAAGATCTACGCCAAGCAGAATCAAGCTGAATATAAAGGCTAGGATTAAAGTAGCGCCCATAACTGTAGGAACATCTTTGATTTTTATGCTTGTTATTATCAACGAACCTAGACCAGGTATATTGAAAAGTGATTCTGTTACAACCGCTCCTCCAAGCAAAACACCAAAGTTTCCCCCAGTTACCGTGATAACTGGAAGAAGAGCGTTTTTTAATGCATGCTTCCAAATTACTATTCTTTCAGTAGCACCTTTTGCCCTAGCTGTACGGACATAATCTTGTCGAATAGTCTCAAGCATGCTCGAGCGGGTGAAACGCAATTCTTGCGCAGCATATGGAAGACCTAGAGAGACGACTGGTAATATAAAATGCTGCCAACTGCCCACACCGTTGGAAGGAAGCCATCCTAATTTTAGCGACAAAAAATACATAAGCATCATTCCCAGCCAGAATCCTGGGAGCGCGGCAAGAAAGAGAGATATAACAGTCGGTATTGTGTCGAAGAGGGAGTATTGCTTTACCGCTGACAGTACTCCGATCGGTATCCCAACCACACAAGCGAAGACAATAGTGCTAAAAGCCAGTGTTATCGAGACAGGGATTCTCCCTTTTATATTATCGATTACCGGTAATCGGGTTCTATACGAAGAACCAAAATCAAGTTTAAAGACAACGTTGTAAAGATAAGTGAAAAATCTTTCAAGGACAGGACGGTTGTACCCCAATTCTTCGTTGAGCTGATCAATCGCGGCTTGGTCTCCTCCTGCTCCCAATATCATAGTACCAGGGTCTCCGGGCGTAAGCTGAAGTATGAAGAAAATAACCAAAGCGACGCCTAACAATATTGGGATGATCATTAACAGTCTTTTAAAAAAGTACTTATACACGATCAGCTCTCCTTAATGAAATTTACTTTTTTAAAGGATGCCCTCCAGGCCCGGCAGGACCCGGAGGGTAATAAAGTCTATAGTGAATACGAAAGGTATCCTGTTCCCCAATATTATTTCCAACTCCAATCGTATACATAGTAGTAATTTAGATCCAGCTTGACATTGAGGTTCTTGTTCCATGCATAGGGATTGGTTTTATAAAATATTGGAATATAGCAGGCAGTTCTTGCTATGTACTCTTCAAGCTCGAAATAAATCTTTTCTCGCTTTACCTTGTCAAGTTCGGCTGCCCCTTTATTATACTGCTGCAGTATCCAGTCGGCTTTATAATCTGTGTTTTGGAATTTTAAGAACGAAGACGGAACGTTAGGGCTGGTATAGCGAGTATAGTAGTCATAGTCGAGAACAGCATTGAATCCTGAACATAACATATTAAACTGCCCCGCTCTCCATCCTCCTACGAGCGCCGAGGTTTCACCGCCCTGAAGACTGCATTTAATTCCAAAATCGGCTAGCTGCGCTTGGAAAACCTGAGCGATTTTAGGATAGTACGTAGCGGTGGTGTGCTGAAGAACCCCGATGTCAACACCGTTTGGATAGCCTGCTTTCTTGAGATATTCCTTTACTTTCGCAGGATCGTAGCTGAATTTGAATGTATCGTCCGAGGCGCCTGTTATATATTCCGGATGCATCATGTGATACGCTTCATCAGCGTAGCCTTCATAGGCTACAATATTAATCAGCTCCCGATCGACTGCATAATTAATCGCATAACGGAGATCCTGATTCTTTAGCAACCCGCTGGAAGGATTGAGCAGAATGTAACTAATGTGAGAAGACGGTGCGAGAGTGTACTCATATTTTCCGCTCTCAGTGATCTCTTTCCAGTTAGAAGAAGGTACCCCGAAGAAATCCAATTCCCCGTTTTCAAAGGCGATCAAACCGGTTGATTGATCTGACATTGGGATAAAAGTTACTTTCTTAATGGCGGCTTCACCTAAATAATACTTGGGGAATGACTCAAGCTCAATTCTTGTATTGCCGTCATATTTCACAACCTTGAAGGGGCCGGTTCCAGCGCCGGTAATTGTGGCTCCGAATTTGTTTCCCGCTGCTGAATATGCCTTTTCGCTAATAATAAAAATCTGGGAAGAATTATTGAGGAATGGCGTATAGGGCTGTTTCAAGGCAATTTGCACCGTATAATCGTCGATATTTTTCACTTCTTTTACTACGTTGACGTATGGAGCAAGAACAGGAGAAATCATGGCAGTCTTAAAAGAGAAAACGACATCCGATGCCTTTACCGGATCTCCATTGTGGAAGAAAGCGTCCTTACGCAGTTTGAAGGTATACACAAGTCCGTCGGGGCTTGTAGTATGACTTAAAGCAATTCGACTATGAGGCTTTGCATAATCATCGATGTAGTAAAGACTTTCATAAATTTGTTTGAACAGCATTAAGTCTACTGTAAGCGCTGTCTTGAATGGATCAAGGGTTGATACAACTCCGACCAAGGACAGATTTAAGTCGGTTCTCTATGCGGCCTTTTTTGCTTGAGAAAAGTCACTTGTTGGCACTGCCAGCACTA
>JAVEYV010000138.1:0-6213 GCA_034003305.1 Spirochaetia bacterium
CGATCTGAGGGCATACTGGCGAATCCTTGGCTATTACCCTAAGCATCGGCGTTGCCGAGCTGAGCAAGGACGACAGCCGGGATTCCCTGCTGGACCGTACCGATAAGGCTGTACATGAGGCGAAGTCTCAAGGAAAGAACCGCAGCCAATACTTGAGGAGTGATGCATGAACCCCGTTCTTGTGCGGATCGGCCTTTCCTTTTTCATCGCAGGCGTCTGGATTGCCTTCGCGACTGTGCTGGGTGAGCGTTTGGGCAGTCATAAGGCGGGACTCATCGCAAACCTGCCGTCCAATATCCTCATCTCCATGCTTTTTATGGGGCTGACCAGAGGTCCTGAATATGCCGCAGCCGCAACGGCCGGCGTTCCCATGGGCATGATTGTGGCGTGCATATTTTTGGCGGTGTTCATTTTTCTCCTGCGCCGGGGCGTATGGGTCGCCCTGTCCTTTGGGTTGGTCTCTTGGGTGCTTTCGGCCTTTGTTGTTATCGTGCTTTTGCCCCCCCTGGGTATTGTCGCATCGCTGATAGCCTATTTTATTGTTTCTACCGGGCTGTTTATTCTCGTGCATCGCTGGCTGGGACGGCCCAAGGTGGAAAAAAAGCCCGTAGCGCTTTCCTGGAAGATCATCGCCATCCGGGCTTTCTTTGCCGGTACTGTGGTCGCCGGAGCTGTCGCCATCGCCCAGGTGGCACCCCCCTACATGACCGGCGTACTTGCCACCTTTCCCGCAGCCTTAAGCTCCACCATGGTCATTATCAGCCTGAGCCAAGGAATCCTCTTCGCTCAGGCTACCGGCAAGATCATTCTCCTCTCCTCCACCAATATCATCGTATACGCAGCCCTGGTTGCCCTTAGCTTCCCGGTTCTGGGGCCCTGGCTGGGAACCCTTCTGTCCTTTGCGGGAGCTTTTGGCTTTATCCTGATTTTAGGAAAAATCTCCATCAGGTTCAGCTGATTTTCTTCCCGGCGTTTCCGCTGGGCGACACGTGTGTGCCGTTCAGCGGAAATTCACTTTCTTTATCCCCATTATTTCAGTATATTTTTTGCGAATGATTCGCATGCTGGTTCAATGCCCCCGCAGCTCGCTGCGAGGCCGCTGATCCGCTTTATTCAGGAGAATCCTATGGAATATCGGTTAAGAAGGCTTCCCCCGCGGGGCTTGCGGGCCTTCGTCGTTATCCTCCTCCTGGCTCCTCTGGGCCTTTCAGGACTTTTTGCGGCCCCGCAGGTTCCCACCGTGGCGGTGAGCATTTTGCCCCAGACGGAATTTGTCTCTGCAATCGCCGGTTCGGCGGTAAAGGTGATAAGCCTCGTGGGGCCGGGAGCCTCGCCGCACAACTATGAGCCCAGTCCGCGTCAAATGGCCGATCTCAGCCGCGCCTCGGTATGGTTCACGGTCGGAGTCGAATTCGAAACAGCCCTTCTTTCCAAGATAAAAGCCCTGTATCCAAGCTTACGCATTGTGAACAGCGCCGAAGGGGTCAGGTATAGGCAGCTGGAAGACGGCCATGATCATGACGAGGCAGAAGAAGACGGCAGCGAGCACGAAGGAGAAGCCGCGGAGGAAGGGGGCTTGGATCCCCATGTCTGGCTGGGGTTTGACGCGGTCAAGGTGCAGCTTTCCACCGTCCTGAAGACGCTCATCGCCCTCGTACCGGAGCAGAAGGCTTCTTTCGAGGCGAATCACCGGGCTTATGTAGCGCAGATTGATCGGGCCTACGCCGAGCTGCGGCGGGACCTGGCGCCGCTCAAGGGCAGCAGTGTACTGGTCTACCATCCTTCCTTCGGCTACTTCCTGGATTCCTTCGGTATACGCCAGGAGGCGGTGGAATTGGGAGGCAAGGAACCTACCCAAAAAACCCTGGCCGCTTTGATTACAAGAGCGAAGGAAGCGGGGGTGAAGACTATCTTTGTGCAAAAGCAGTTTTCCAGCGCCGCCGCCAGGACCGTCGCTTCTGCCATAGGCGGAGTCGTGGCGGAAATAGACCCTCTGGCTCCGGCCTGGCTCGACAATACCCGCGTGATGGGCAATGCCTTAAAAAAGGCGAATAACCTTAAGTGAAAAGGAACAGTAATGGATAACCATCCGGCGATCGCGGTGGAGTTTTCCAAGGTCAATTATACCTACTCCACCCTCGAGGTCTTAAACGAAAGCTCCTTCCACGTCCACCAGGGGGAATTCGTCGCCCTCATTGGATCCAACGGCTCGGGTAAAACCACGATTCTGAGGCTGATCATGGGACTGGCGCGGCCTGATTCGGGAAGGATTCAGCTATTCGGCAAAAGCCCCGAAAAGGCCCGAGGTTTGGTTGGCTATGTCCCCCAGTATATGAACTACGATCCCGCCTTTCCCATATCGGTGGAGGAGGTGGTAAAGATGGGCAGGCTGGAGGGGCTGTCCAGAAACTGCGAGTCAGGACGCCCTCTGGCCTCTTCCTGCCCCGAGCTGGAGACGGCGCTGGAGCTTGCCGACGTGGCTTATCTGCGCGGTCGGCCCTATAAGGCGCTTTCCGGCGGCCAGCGCCGCAGGGTCATGGTCGCCCGAGCCCTGGCCAGCGCGCCAAAGCTTTTGATTCTGGATGAGCCAACGGCCAACATGGACAGCGAGAGCGAGGAGCGGCTTTTCAACGTGCTGGGCAACTTGAAACAAAGCACCACTATTCTCATTGCGACCCACGACACCGCTTTTGTCTCGTCCCTCACCGACGTTGTGCTCTGCGTCGGCCAACGGGAGGGGCGCCCCGGCGGCGTGCTTCGGCATGCCGCCAAGCCCGCCGACCACATCCCCGCGGGACTCTATGGGGGATCGGCGCTGCAGGTGCTCCACGATACCGATCTGCCCGACGAGTGCTGCGCCCCCGAAGCGGCCGGAAGGATCACGCAGGCCTGGAAAACTGGCCGGGCTGAGCAGGTCGAGCCACAGACCGAGGGGAGGGAATCGTGAGTTTTTTCACCGCGCTCTTCGATCCCTCGATGCCCTTCGTGCGCAATGCCTTCCTGGCAGGAATCCTGTCCAGCATTCTCTTCGGGGTTCTCGGTTCGGTGGTAACGGTAAAACGCATAGCCGGCCTGGCGGGGGCTATTTCTCACGCCGTTCTGGGCGGCATAGGCTTGGCTCTTTTTCTGGCCGCCAAGGGAATCATGCCCGGGCTGCCTCCTATTGCCGGCGCCCTGGTCTTTGCTATCATCGCGGCGGCGATCATCGGCCTGGTATCCTTAAAAGCCAAACAGCGGGAAGACACGGTCATAAATGCCCTCTGGGCCATTGGCATGAGCATGGGCATTCTTTTTATCGCCAAAACCCCGGGCTATGCGGATCCCATGAGTTACCTTTTCGGAAATATTCTGTTGGTTTCCCAGGGTGATCTGATTCTTCTCGCCGTCCTGGATGTCCTTGTCGTTCTTCTGGCCTGGCGCGGTTACTTTCAGCTCGAAGCAAGCGCCTTCGACGAAGAATTCGCCCGTACAAGAGGCGTGCCCACCGATGCGGTATTCCTGATAATCCTCGGCATCACCGCCGTCGCCGTGGTTGTGCTGCAGACCTTCGTGGGCATCGTCATGGTCATCGCCATGCTTACACTCCCCGCCGGCACGGCAGGCTACTTCGCCAAAAACCTGCGCGGCATGATGCTGATTGGCACCGGCCTATCCCTGCTGTTCTCCCTCATCGGGCTGGCGGTCAGCTGGACACTGGACCTTCCTTCGGGAGCCGTGGTCGTTCTCGTTGCCGGGGCAGTGTTTCTGATCGTTTCGGCCCTCAGAATGCGCCGCAGGGCATAGCATGATGACCAAGGCGAGGAATGCCGTAAAACTGCTGCTCGATAACGCAGAAAAGCCCCTTTCCGCCCTTGATATGGGGACCAGTCTGGAAGGCCTCTGCGACCTTGCCACGGTCTACCGCTCGCTTCACTACCTGGAAGAAAAAGGCTTTGCCGAATCCTTTGTTCTGCACTGCAGCGCCCACGGCACCGAACGGTACTACGTATCCCGCGAAGCTCCCCACCGGCACTGGTTTCATTGCGAACACTGCCACCGTTTCGTCGACCTGGGAGCCTGCCGCATCGGCCCGATCCTCAAATCCATGGAAACCGAGGCGGGGGTGGCGATACGGCATCACGCTTTTTACGCCACGGGGCTCTGCGAGGCCTGCTGCAAGGAACAGGGCCGGGATACGCGACCGGAAGGCTGATACGTTGTGGCGGGCCGCCTCGGACTCCGTCCTGTTAAACTCCCAGGAAGGGTAGGGCAATTAACCGCACTACAAATGCCCCGATCCAGGCCAAGGCCAGGGAGTAGGCAACCTGAAACACCATCCACTTGCCTCCCGCCTCGGAGCGTATTGCCGCAAGGCTGGCAAGGCAGGGCGGCATTATAAGAATGAACACCATAAAGGCCAGGGCTGTAAGGGGATTCATGCCGGGATCGCGCTGAAGCGCCTGGCGCAGGGATTCGCTTTCTTCGTTCTCCGCGCTGCCCCCGCCGTAGAGAATTCCCAGGGTGGAGACCACCAGTTCCTTGGCCGAAAGGCTGGGCACCAGCGCTACGCCAAGTTTCCAATTAAAACCCAAGGGCCGGATGACAGGCTCGATAACCTTGCCGATTCTGCCCGCGACGCTGTACTCGAGGCGGTATTCCTCCAGAGCCCGCTCCACCGCGAGTCCACGTTCTTCCTGGGATGCCTCCGGCATTGTCATCGCGAAGCCGGCCGCAAAACGCTCCATCTTTTCCGCCTCATCCTGTGGATTGGGGAAGGTGGTGATCGCCCAGATGGCAATGGAGGCCACGAGTATCACCGTACCGGCTTTCTTGATATAGCTGAAGGTTTTTCCCCAGACATGCCAGAAAATACCTTTCCAGGTGGGCAGCCTATAGGGCGGCAGCTCCATCACAAAGGCTGTGCTCGGCCCGCGTAAAACGGTTTTTTTGAGGACTATGGTCGAGAGCATGGACAGAACCAGGCCGCCTAAATACATGAGCATGACCACGGTGTCGGCGTTTTTGGGGAAGAAGGTGCCGGCGAGCAGCACATAGACCGGAAGCTTTGCCCCGCAGCTCATAAAGGGAACGGCGAGGATGGTGGCGATGCGGTCCCTGGGGCTTTTCAGTGTCCTTGTCGCCATAATGGCGGGCACCGAGCAGCCGAACCCGAGCATGAGGGGCATGAAGGACTGGCCGTGGAGCCCGAAGGTGTGCAGGGCTTTGTCGGTAAGGAAGGCTGCCCTGGACATGTAGCCCGTATCCTCCAGAATCGAAATGCAGAGAAAGAGGATTACAATGAGAGGCACGAAGGAAAACACGCCTCCCACGCCGCCGATTATCCCGTCGACCACCAGGGAGCGGAAGAATCCCTGGGGAATTACTATCTGGGCCAGGTTGGCCAGGGAGCCGAAAAATGCTTCGAGAAGCGCCGCCGGAAACTCTCCCAGGGCAAAGGTGAGTTTGAAAATTCCCCAGATTATCAGAAAGAAGAGCGGCAGCCCGAGAAAATGGTTCATTGTAAGGCGGTCGATATACTCGGTCAGGGAGGCCTTTCCCCCCGGGCTTTGGGTCAACGCTTCGCGCATAGCGCCGCGTATGTATCCGTAGCGCTGTTCGGTAATGACAATTTCAGAATCCTTGCCGAAATGGCTGCTTATCCAAGCTCTGTCAACCTCTGCCTTAGCGAGGATTTCCGGTCCTTTTGGGTGCTCATGCAGTCTTTTTATGGCGTTTTCGTCATTTTCCAGCAACTTTATGGCTATCCACCGGGCAGGAAAGCGGAGACTGAAATCCGTATCGGAGGCTATAAGTTCGGTCAGCGGCTCCAGCCTGGATTCGATTTCCACGCCGTAATGAGCTGTCTTGAGCTGCGGGGCAGGCTCCTTTGGCATGCTCGCTGCCTTTGTCCCCTCATCCTGTCCTGGTACCTTGGAAGAATAAATAGAGAGGCATTCGTCTAAAAGGGCCTTGATCCCCTTGCCGCTGGTGCCCACGGTCTTTACTAAAGGAATGCCGAGGCGCTCGGACAAAATAGTCTCGTTTATCTTTATTCCCTTGCCCTCGGCCTCGTCGGTCATGTTGAGAGCTCCCACCACCGGAACGCCCAGCTCCTGGAATTGTAGGCAGAGGTAGAGATTCCGCTCCAGGTTGGTGGAATCGAGGACGTCGATGACTATGTCGGGCTTCTGTTCCAGCAGAAAATCCCTGGCCACCACCTCATCCAGCGAATAG
>JAVEYV010000139.1:0-6208 GCA_034003305.1 Spirochaetia bacterium
ACGACGCTCTTCCGATCTGGTCTATCTCCAGCCTCGGGGCGGGCTGGACTACTTTTCTCCCGACGCGGAAAAGGCCAAGGCGCAGTTGGCCGCAGTCACTGCCATGATGGACGACATAGAGCCCAGGGATCGCAGCAGCCCCCAGATCATCCACATCGTGAGCTATTCCGAAGCCTTTAGGCTGGCCGACCCCGATATTATGGAAGAGAGCATTAAGATCACCCTCTCTGCCCTGAAAGAGTACCGCCGTCTTAGAGCTGAAGGCGCAGTGGAGGATATGGGGCGCAACGAGGAACTTGCGGTCAGGGAAGAGGAGCTGTACCGTCAGGCCAAGGCGATGATCGGCGCAGTCGAGACCCTCATACCCGATACCTATTCAGCGCCTGGTCTTTATAAAATGCTGAAATTCGGCGTTTTCCCTCTGCCCTGGCTTACGAATCTCAAGGAGGAGTTCTCCAATGCCAATATCCCCACAGGTCTTGTTCAGGGCGGGGTGCGGGCTTTGGACGAAAAGGGAAAGCCTCTCCCGGTCGAGAGAAGAATTGAGATGATAAAAGAAAACATCGCCCTGGCAGTGCGATCTGGAGGCTCCCATGGCAGACCTTAAGGATTGGAATAATATTAGGGAAATCCTCAAAAAGGTTCGATCAAAGGGAAAAGAGGCACTCTGGTGTGTCGCCGGCGCGGGGAACGGAGGCCTGGCCATGGCCGGACACCTGGGCTACATGGGATTCCAGGTAAGACTCTATAACAGGACCGATGAGCATCTCAACGCGGTGCGCTGGTACGGGGGCATCGATCTGGAAGGGGCTGTGGAGGGCTTCGGGCCTGTCCATGCCGCCACCTCTTCGATACGGATTGCCCTGGAAGGGGCGGATGTTATCATGATCGTTACTCCCTCCACCGCCCATCTCCCCCTTGCCGAACTCATGGCTCCCTTTCTTAAGGACGGCCAGATTGTCGTTCTCAATCCGGGTCGAACCGGCGGAGCGCTGGAGTTCAGGGAAGCCCTGCGGCGTTCGGGAACCGATCAGCGGCCTGTTATTGTCGAAGCTCAGACCTTTATCTATGCCTCCCGTATGATCAATCGGCACCGGGGGCATATTTTCCGGGTAAAAAACGGGGTGCCGGTAAGCGCCTTGCCCTCCCACATAACTCCCGATGCCCTGGGGGTGCTCAACCAGGCTTTTCCCCAGTTCAGCGCCGGCAGCAACGTTCTGGCTACGAGTCTGGAAAATATCGGCGCGATCTTCCACCCTGCCTTGACGCTGCTGAACGCGGGCTGGATCGAATCCACCCAGGGAAATTTCGAGTATTACATCCAGGGAGTATCCCCGGCGGTAGCCAAGGTGCTCCAGCGGGTTGATGACGAAAGGATCGCGCTTGCCCAGGCCTTGGGCGTGCGAACCGTGTCTGCCAGGGAATGGCTGTATCTGAGCTACGATTCCCCGGGGAATTCCCTCTTCGAGGCTATCCGGGCAACTTCGGGCTACTCCGGCATAAAGGCGCCTTCGACCATACAGCATCGCTACATTTGGGAAGACGTGCCAATGAGCCTCGTCCCCATGGCTTCCATAGGCCGCATGCTGTCAGTACCGACTCCGGCCATCGATTTGGTGATCGATATTGCCCAGATGATGAGCGATCAGGATTATCGAAGCACCGGGCGGACGGTTCGGAGTCTGGGAATTGAGGGTATGAGCGTCGAGCAGATACATAAGCTTGTGACCGATGGCGCTGTCTGAGAGATGGCGGATGTAAGAGTAAATTAAGGAGGAATAGATGGATTTTAACAATATAATCGATTCACTGCGATCATTCTCCAGAGATCTGCCGCCCATTGGGGGGGCGCTACTTACCTTCGTTGTTGGGTGGCTGGTGGCAATACTGGCCCGTTTGCTGATTCCCAAGCTTTTAGGCTTGCTGCGCTTTGATCGCCTGAGCGAGAAAACAGGCATCGCCAGTTTTTTAAGAAAGGGGAACGTCCACCATTCACCGTCCAGATTGATTGGATATCTGGTCTATTGGTTTCTCATGATCATCGTACTATCAAACACGGTAGCGCGGCTCGACAAGGGAGCGGCCAACTCTCTTTCGGCATGGATGCGCTCGGCTCTGCCCAACTTGCTGGCGACGCTTATCACCGTCATTATTGGCTTTGTCGTGGTGACATTTCTATCAAACTTTATCGTGACGATAGCGCGCAACGCGGCGGTTCACAGCCCGGACATGATAGGAAGAATAATCAAATATCTTGGATACTTTGTTGTAGCCACTATGGCATTGGAGCAGCTCGGTCTGGGGCAGACGATCATCAGCACAATTTTTATCATTCTCTTCGCGGCAATAGCCCTGGGCATCGGCCTGGCTTTCGGCCTTGGATGCAAAGACATGGCAAAGAAAGCTTTTGAGGATTTTTTAAAGAACCTTCGGGAAAAGCAGCGGGTAGGGCAGGGTACCGATCTGGAAGGCTAGTCGGCTAGCCCTGACGCGCTTCGCGCACCAAGGATTGAGCGAGCATCTGCATTGGGTCAAGCAGGGGAACCTGGATATCGTACTGCGCGAGAGCGAGGGGAACCTCGGTACAGCCTGCGATTATCGCTTGAGCTCCCCTGCGGATAAGTGATTGCGCCGCCTGCGTAAGGAGCGATTTGGGAATCTCGCCGCGGTTGCCTGCCTTTATCCCATCCTTTCCGTAGATAGCTTTCATCACCAAATCATTTTGCTCATTCTCGTCCGGCCAAAGAATCGTATAACTCGGAAGCGCCGACTCGTAAAGCCTGGATATCTTGCTGCCAACCGTCGCGAGCACTCCCAGGGTCTGTACCTTGCCATGGCTGTCGCGCAACGTCTGGGCCATTGTCTCTAACGCTGAAATGAAGCGGAGCTTGGAGCCCTCTCTGATTCTTGGGAGAAAATGATGCGCCGTCATGCAGGGTATCCCTGCTAGGTCAGCCCCGGCAGCCTTCAGCCGTTCTGCCGAAACCAGCATGGCGGGTAATGGATCCGCTCCCTTGCCGAGAATGAAGGCGGTCCTGTCCGGTATGGCGGGATTATTTTCTATGATTATATGAAGATGATCCTGATCCTTCTCCGCTCGGTCATAGCTGAGAACTGTCTTAAAAAACTCAAGTGTAGCCTCGGGGCCCATGCCGCCGAGAACGCCTATGGTTTTCATGGGGCAATCCTGCATCCTCGAAACGGGTTGTGTAAAGGGGAGAAAAGGAAAGATTTGAGGACAGAATAAAAATATTTGCGTTTACCAACTTTTGGGAGTATGATTCCTTTTGGTCGTCGCCCGCTCGGTCGCGATGTCGCCTTGCGAGGCGGGATTTTCGAGCATATTCCTAAGGAGGAATGAAGATGGCTGAAAAGCAAGAGAAGCGCGGGATCTTAAGTTGGTATTTTAAAACCAACCTGCTTGCGCGCATCCTCATCGGTCTCGTCCTGGGCGCGATTGTGGGAATTATCCTCGGATTCTTCCCTGACGCGGTCAAGCCCTTCGTGGACAATTCCAAATTCTTCGGCGATCTCTTTATACGGCTCCTAAAGATGATCGTGGTACCTGTCATCCTCTTCTCCCTGATCGCGGGAGCGGCCAGCATAGCCCCAGGTCGTTTGGGCAAGGTTGGCGTCAAAATCATGGTGTTCTACCTTCTCACCAGCGCCTTCGCTGTCCTCATCGGTCTAGTCTTCGCGAATATTCTCCAACCTGGTGCGGGCTTCAACATCGTGGGATCGGCAGGCGTGCAGGGAAAGGCGGCGGCGGCGCCTACGATCGCCACTATTCTTCTCAATATCGTGCCCACCAACCCCATCGATTCCCTGGCCAAGGGCGATGTGCTGCCTATTATCTTCTTCGCGGTGGTCTTCGGGATAGCGCTTTCCTATATCAAAGACGCCGACAACAAGGGACTCGCCAAGGCCGGAGCTACCCTCGTCGATGTGGTGAACGCGGGCGCTGAATCAATGTACAAACTGGTTGGCGGCATAATGCAGTACGCTCCTATCGGCGTATTCGTCCTCATAGCACAGGTGTTTGCCCAGCAGGGACCCAAGGCCATCGGCCCCCTGCTCATCGTCACCCTTACGGTCTATATTGGCTTGATTGTGCACATGGTGGGCGTATACGGCGGATTGTTGTCTGTCTACAGACTGGGGTTCGTCAAATTCCTGAAAGGGGCCAATGAGGCGATGATCACCGCCTTCGTAACCCGTTCTTCCGGCGGAACCCTGCCAATCACCATGCGCTGTGCCGAAGAAAACCTGGGAGCTCCCCGCTCTATCGCATCCTTTACCCTGCCTCTTGGCGCCACCATCAACATGGACGGCACGGCCATCTATCTGGGTGTCTGCGCCATGTTCATCGGCAACGCCATCGGCCAGCCCCTTACCTTCAATCAGCAGCTCACGGTTATCATTACCGCCACCCTGGCATCCATCGGCACCGCGGGCGTGCCCGGCGCCGGAGCCATCATGCTCCTCATGGTCCTGGAGTCTATCGGCCTCAAGGTAACCGAGGGTTCGGCTGTAGCCGCAGCCTATGCCATGATCCTGGGCATCGATGCGCTTCTGGATATGGGCCGCACCTGCATCAACGTCACTGGTGACATGGCCGGAACGGCTATCGTTTCCAAGACCGAAAAGGAACTTGACCTCGCAAAGTGGAAATAAGTTCCTCGAACCTTGTTGGTAAAGAGGCCGCTCAGGGTACCCTGAGCGGCTTCTTTCTTTGTTGGCTGCATCAGCGCATACTCTGAAGAACTTTATAAATATGCATAAAATTCCTTAAAACCCCTTGAAATATTCAAAAAATATGCATAAAATCCCGGCCATGAAGAAGAAGATTGTATTAGCCTACTCGGGCGGCCTGGACACGACTGTGATCGTGCCATGGCTTAAAGAGAACTACGACTGTGACGTTGTCGCCGTCTGCGGCGATGTTGGACAGGAAGCCGACTGGGCGGGAATGGAGAAGCGCGCCCTTTCCTCCGGAGCTCAGAAGTTTATCCGTCTGGATCAGAAAGAAGAATTCGTTTCCGAATACCTCTGGGCGCTGATCAAGTCAGGAAGCCCCTATGAGAAGAAATACCTCCTGGGGACTTCCGCCGCTCGTCCGCTTTTGGCGAAGGGACTCGCCGAGGTGGCCCTGGCCGAGGGCGCCGATGCCATAGCCCACGGCTGCACGGGAAAGGGCAACGATCAGGTTCGCTTCGAACTTGGGGTAAAAGCCTTCGCTCCTGAAATGGATGTGATCGCTCCCTGGAGGATCTGGGACATCCAGAGCCGTGAAGAGGAAATCGAGTATCTGGAAAAGCGCAAGATTCCGGTGCCGATGAAGAAATCCGATTCGTATTCAAGGGATGACAATCTCTGGCATATAAGCCACGAAGGGCTGGATCTCGAGGATCCCGCCAACGAGCCCAGGCTGGAGGGAATGCTCAAGATGTCTGTGCCGCCGGAAAAAGCCCCGGATAAACCTGAGTATCTGACCTTGAGCTTTGAAAAAGGTGTGCCGGTTTCGGTAAATGGTAAAAGGATGGATCCCGTATCGCTGGTAAAGACCTTGAATAAGATCGGCGGAGCCCATGGCGTTGGCATTATCGACATGGTGGAAAACCGGGTCATCGGCATGAAGTCCAGGGGTGTCTATGAGACTCCGGGCGGAACTATCATTATGGAAGCCCATGACAAGCTGGAACAGCTCTGTCTGGATAAGAAGACCCTCTCATTCAAGCTTACCGTGGCCCAGCGTTTTGCCGAGATCCTCTACGAGGGTGAGTGGTTTTCTCCACTCTGTAGGGCCCTTTGCGCCTTTATCGAGTCTACCCAGGATGTGGTAACGGGTACAGTCACGCTCAAGCTGTACAAGGGTTCGATCATCCATGCAGGCGCCAGTTCGCCATATTCTCTCTATGACGCGAGTCTTGCCAGCTTTACCACCGGACCTCTTTTCTCTCACAAGGACTCATCGGGCTTTATCAATCTCTTTGGCCTTCCCACCAAGGTAAGGGCGAGGCTTGAAGCCCGGATAGCCGAGCACGGAAGTGCAGCCGGTCCTGATGTTGTGAAGCCCGGAACTTCGGGATATACAGCGCCAGCGGGCGATTGACCAAAGGCTTGCTCTGCGGAGCAGGACTTTTAACCGCGGGAGGCGCCGCCGCCCTGGACGGGCGGCGGCGCCTCGCGCTATTTTGGAGACAGAGGT
>JAVEYV010000140.1:0-6203 GCA_034003305.1 Spirochaetia bacterium
GTTTTCGAGACCGCCCGATTCAGCCGCTCTCGCATCTCTCCAACGAAGAATGAGGCTAAGAGGATTCGAACCTCCGACCTTCAGATCCGCAATCTGAAGCTCTATCCAGCTGAGCTATAGCCTCGTACAACGGAGAGGGGGGGATTCGAACCCCCGGTACCCTTTAGAGGTACAACTCCTTAGCAGGGAGCCCGATTCGGCCGCTCTCGCACCTCTCCAAAAAAACAGGAACGCACGTCTCCGGAGCAGGGGGGATTCGAACCCCCGGAACCTCGCGGTTCAACGGTTTTCAAGACCGCCTCCTTAAACCCCTCGGACACCGCTCCACGACCAAATAAAATGAATCGGCGAGAATCGACATTACGCGAAAGCACCCCGATTGTCAAGGTCCGGCGATGAAGTGGCCTGCGGTATGAGCAGCCAGGCGCCGCGCCAGGGCCGGTTTGCTGTTCAGCTAATAGTAAGATACTGGACATGATAACGAGGATCGACAGGATTCACAGGATTATCAAGTCTCATTAGTCAGAACTTGAAAACTGAATATACAATGTTTATACTTTAGTTGTGGAGGTTCTCATGAAAACCCTTGTTCAAAAATGGGGCAATAGTCTTGGCATCAGGATTCCAGCGCTCTACGCGAAAGAATTGGACCTGAAGTATGGAAGCTCGGTAGAAATTACCAGCGAGGATGGCAAAATAGTTATCATCCCAAAAAGAATGACGCTTGAATCGTTGCTTGCCCAGGTAAGCGAAGAAAATATCCACGCCTCTGTGGACACCGGCTCTTCGGTGGGAAAAGAAGAATGGTAAATACTCCCTATACTCCAGAAAGGGGGGATCTTGTCTGGCTGGATTTCAACCCGCAGTTAGGGCACGAGCAAAGAGGGCGAATGCCGTCGTTGACGGTGTCCTTTACAGCGTATAACGAAAAAATCGGTTTGGCCCTGTTTTGTCCGATTACCAGCAAAATCAAGGCGTACCCTTTCGAAGTCGCGCTCGAAGGAAAAACGATAAAGGGCGCTGTACTGTGCGATCAGGTAAAGAGCCTGGACTGGCGGGAAAGAAATGTCGAGTTTATAGAAAAAATTGATCCGGAAAAAATGGAAGCGGTTATCGAAAAACTAGAAGTCCTGATCCGATAAGGCAAGGCTTGGAATCATTTTTCGACAAGATATCAGGACAGAACAGGATCGACAGGAAAAGCCAAGGTAAAATAGTAATATTTATCTTCTCTATATATAATAATTATTGTTAATCTTGTTTTCCTGTTATCGTGTCTACATTACTAAATCAAAATTTGGAAAACCGAAGCCCGAAGCTTCTAGTTTATGGTACTACTTTGCAGGCGAATTGCTTGCAAATTCATGAAATGAAGAGTATGCTTCATCGAGAGGTGGGGTATGGCGACATTACAAGTCCGAGATATCGATGACCGATTGTATAAGACACTCAAAAATGCTGCAAAGCGAAAGAATCGCTCGATAAGCCAGGAGGTGGTGACCATGCTGGAAACGCACCTGAACTCGGACCAAAAGCCTGCGGTCAACGCGACGATGGAGTTCTTGAAATTATCGGGAGCCTGGAAGGATGACCGAACTGCAAGCGAAATTGTAGCTGATATTGCAAATAGCAGGATTCAATCGGATCGATTTGGAGACAACGATGGCATATTTGATTGATACCGATATCATCATCTACAGCCTGAAAGGAGATCCCCGCGTTCACTCCTGGATGGAAAAGAATCAAAATATACCCAAATCGATATCGATGATCACATTTGGCGAATTGCTCTATGGAGCAAGAAAATCGAAGTATCCTGAAAAGAATATTGCCACGACGAATCGGATAGCCGAGCTGTTTCCCATGATCGAAGTAAACAAAGGGATCATTGAAGTATTCGGAATGATCAAGGCAAAACTGGAACAAGAGGGGACGAGGATAGCCGACATGGATTTGCTGATTGCAGCCACTGCTATCTATATGGATTTAACATTGGTCACCAACAATAAAAGTCATTTCGGCAGAATAAACGATTTGACGTTGGAGAATTGGGAAGAATAATATTTACCGACATGATAACAGGATCGAGGATGATCGACAGGTAAATCCTGCCTTCAGCGTCATCCTGAGAGTCCCGTCCTTGCTCAGCCTGGTGCAGGTCAGAATCGATGGGCAGAAAAAAATGGGACAGTATATCATTACCGGGAGTCAGCAAATCCGGGTGCGGAATACGGTGTCACAATCTCTGGCCGGACGCACTGCCGTGATCAAGCTCCTCCCCTTATCGCTGGGTGAGTTGGCAGATGCGAGTATTGTTCTGGACAGGGATCAACAATTGATCTCCGGCTTCATGCCCTACCTTTTCCAAACCGCGGGTCGATCCCCGTCCGATTATTACAGGAGCTACCTCAGCACCTATGTTGAGAGGGACGTCGGTGCGGTGGGGGCTGTCCATGATCTCTCTCGGTTCGTCAACTTCCTGACCCTTCTCGCGGGACGATGCGGCCAGTTGATCAACAACGCGGCCTTGAGCGGCGAGGTGGGAGTAAGCAGCACGACGATTGGCTCCTGGCGTTCCATCCTGGAGGCATCTCATCTGGTCTATCTGCTAAGGCCATGGTTTACGTCACGAACAAGCCAAGTGGTTAAGACGCCGAAAGTCTATTTCAGCGAAGTCGGCTTTGCTGCGCACCTGTTGGGCATAGAAACGCCTTCCCAGATGAATCGTGACCCGCTTTTGGGCAATCTTTTTGAGAACATGGTCGTCATGGAAGCGATAAAAGCGCGCTACAACGCGGGCAGAGGCGACCTGCTGTTTTTCTTCAGGAACAGCAACGGCCTGGAAGTGGACCTTCTTGTTGGGCAACAGAGAAAAATGATCCCCTACGAGATTAAAAGCGGCAGAACCTTGGATATCAAGCACACGTTGAACCTCAAGAAATTCATCGCTGCCTATCCTGACGATATCGCGGGACCGGGCGGTGTCATTTACTCAGGAGAGCCGGTCGACAAATTCAAAGGTTATATTTTCCGGAACTTCCATACCTGCGCTTCGCTGTTTGAGCATGACGATCCTGGTTTTACGGTGGAGTTTTAAGATTTGAATTCCGGGAGGAAAGGAGTTCGCGATAAATACTGAATCGGAGATGATCTAAACAAATCTCCGTGGCAGCAGCGATATTATTCAATTCCGCAGGCTAGGTCAAGAATTTGGCTCTGCGGTCTGCGATACTCCATCCCGAGGCAAAAAGGAGAGGGTAATGGAGCGGGAGCACACGAGAGAGGACATGATCCGGGCAGTACGCCGAATGCAGGATTATATTCTCGCCAATGTGCAGGAAAAAATCTCCGCCGGGGATCTTGCGCGCGCGGCAGGGTACTCGGCCTGGCACGCCCAGCGGATGTTCAAGGAGCTGACCGGTCAGCCTCCCTTCGAATATATCCGCAAGCTTAGGCTCTCACAGGCTACTTTGGTGTTGCGGGACAATCCCGTCAAGGTACTCGATGTGGCCCTGGACTTCATGTTCGATTCCCACGAAGGATTTACGCGCTCGTTTTCCAGGGAATTCGGCTTAAGCCCGGCGAGCTATCGGCGGAACCCCCGGCCTGTAAGGCTTTTTCTCCCCTACCCTCTGGTACAGCGCCCCAAAAAAGAACAAGGAGTAGAAACCATGAACACTGAGACCAAGACTGTTTTCGTCCAGGTGATCCAGCGGCCGGCCCGGAAAGTCCTGCTGAAACGAGCCGCGAAAGCCGGCGATTATTTCGCCTACTGCGAGGAAGTGGGTTGTGATGTATGGGGGATTCTCTCGAGCGTAAAGGAAGCCCTCTACGAACCGGTGGGTCTGTGGCTGCCCAAAAAGCTAAAGCCCGCAGGCACGTCCGAATACGTACAGGGGGTCGAGCTGCCACTGGATTGGCCGGGGGCGATACCCGAGGGATTCGAGCTTGTCGAAATGGACCCGGCGATGATGATGATCTTTCAGGGCGAACCCTACGACGATAAAGATTTCGAGGACGCCATCGTCCAGCTCATGACCAAGATCGACAGCTTTGATCCCAAGCTCTACGGCTTCGCCTGGGCGCCCGACGCGGCTCCCCGCTTCCAGCTCGAGCCCCAGGGCTGGCGCGGCTATATAGAAGGCAGGCCTGTCCGGCCCGCCTCCGGCTCTAGGATCAAGTAATTACAGACGGGTAAAGGCGGGAAGTGCCGCGAGGCGGCTTTGCATCGGTAAAACAGTACTTGACAGGAGCTCAGGATTTTACAGGATCAACCTGTTAATCCTGAGCTCCCGGTATCGTGTCTGGATTATCAAATTAAAATTTGGAAAACCTAAGCCCGAAGCTGCCGCCCTTGGCCCCGCTCGTTGAGACAAGGCGAAGCATGTAGGTTCCGGACGTGAGATAGACGGAAAGATCATCCTGCCACGCCGTGGCGGGGCTGCTTGATTAATAACCACCAGACACGAGACCAGGATAACCAGGATCGACAGGAAGAAACCAGAGTTAAAAAATAGTATCTATTAAATTACTCTGTATGTAATAATTCCTGTCAATCCTGCCCTCCTGTTATCGTGCCTGAACTTGTTATCGCGTCTGAACTATTTCAAAAACAAGGATCAAGCTATCCGGGTAAACGCAGGCAGGGATGCTATAGCCTCTTTTACCTCATCCTCGGGGTATTCGTAATCCTCAAGGAGGCCGGCGAAGTAGTCGGCGTAGCCCTGGAGATCGAGCATGCCGTGGCCGGAGAGGCCGAAAACGATTACCTTTTCCTTGCCCTCTTCCCTGGCCTTCTCGGCTTCCCGCACGACCTGGGCGACCGCGTGACTGGTCTCGGGGGCTACCACCAGGCCTTCGGAGCGGGCGAAGAGGACGGCGGCCTTGAAACATTCCAACTGGGGCACGCTCGCGGGGCGCAGCAGCCCTTCCTTGAGCGCCATGGAAACCAGGGGTGACATACCGTGGTAGCGCAGGCCACCGGCGTGCATGGAATGGGGGATATAGCTGTGGCCCAGGGTGTACATGGGCAGGTAGGGAGTCATGCCCGCCACATCGCCTAAGTCGTAGGAATACTTTCCCCTGGTCAGGCTGGGGCAGGACGTGGGCTCCACGGGAATAATCTCGATGTCGGCCCCGGCCATTTTGTCGGCCAGGAATGGAAAGCTTAGGCCCGCAAAGTTGGAGCCGCCGCCGGCGCAGGCGATGATCTGGTCAATCTTTTTTTCGCCGAATATGGCCAGCTGTTTTTTGGTCTCCAGGCCGATAATGGTCTGGTGAAGCATCACGTGGTTGAGCACCGAGCCCAGGGCATATTTTGTCTTGCCCGAGGGGTCGCTTACCGCCTCCTCCACCGCCTCGCTTATGGCTATTCCCAGGCTGCCCGGCGAATCGGGGTGGGCCGCCAGAATGTCCCGACCGGCCTTGGTCTGTGTGCTGGGGCTAGGTACGCAGACGCCGCCCCATGTTTGCATGAGGAACTTGCGGTACGGCTTGTGGTCGTAGCTCGACTTGACCATGTAGATTTTGCAGCCCAGCCCGAACTGCGAGCAGGCATAGGAGAGGGCCGAGCCCCACTGACCGGCTCCGGTTTCCGTGGTGAGATTTTCTATGCCCGCAACCTTGTTGTAGTAGGCCTGGGGCACCGCCGTGTTGGGCTTGTGGCTCCCCGCGGGCGAGACGCCTTCGTTCTTGTAGTAGATCCTGGCGGGGGTTTTGAGCGCCTTCTCCAAACCATAAGCCCTGTGCAGGGGCGATGGTCTCCAACGGTACAGAATTGCCAACACTTCTTGGGGAATATCGATCCAGCGCTCAGCTGACATTTCCTGTTCGATAAGATTCATGGGGAAAACCGCCGCGAGCTGATCGGGTCCTATGGGCTTTCCGTCCCCGCCCAAGGGGGGCGGCACCGGATGGGGCAGATCGGCGGCCAGGTTGTACCAGGCTGTGGGCATCTCATGCTCCTGCAGTTGAACCTTTGTCATCATACGCGCCTCCTTGTTTACCAACATGCGTTTCTGTTTATAGAAACACATATAAACCATGAAGACGATGTTTCTGTCAATAGATACAAAAAAATATTTCTGACTTTTTCCAACCATTTTTAGGTATCTGTGGTTTTAAAAATTTACAATAATAAACATATAGTTATAGTATTGTAATCATGACCTTTGATATGGTGATGGAAAAGTTCGGGAACCGGG
>JAVEYV010000141.1:0-6158 GCA_034003305.1 Spirochaetia bacterium
CGCCTTCCTCGGCCAGGTCGATTGCGATTTGTCTTCCGATTCCCTGTCCGGCACCGGTTATGAGCGCAACTTTTCCTTCAAATCGTGGACCAATCATATTTTTGCTCCCTATAAAAGTTTTAATAGCTCCCTGTGCTCTTCTGTCCGCTGATAAGGAGGATCCCAGAACTTGTTCCAAGTCTGGTCGCGCCGGCCTTGATCATCTGGAGGGCATCCTCGAAGCTCTTTATTCCCCCCGAAGCTTTGACCCCCATTTTAGGGCCCACCGTTCTGCGCATGAGTGCAACATCGGCCACTGTCGCGCCGCCCTTGGAAAAGCCCGTAGAAGTCTTTACAAAATCGGCTCCGATGTCTTTTGCGAGCTGGCAGGCAATTACCTTTTCCTCGTCGTTGAGAAGGCAGGTTTCGATTATGACCTTTAAAAGAATTCCTGCCCTGCAGGCCCGCCGCACCGCCAGCATATCCTCTCGAACAAGTTTAAGATTGCCTGCCTTAAGCGCTCCCACATTGAGCACCATATCGATCTCGCTCGCTCCGTTGGACACCGCAGTGCGAGCCTCATAGCTTTTTGCCCTCGAATCCATGGCGCCGAGCGGGAAACCTACGACGGCACAGGTCTTTACACCGGTTCCCCCCAGCCTTCTGACACAGTGTTCGACCCAGGAGGAGTTTACGCAGACGGAATAGAAGTGATATTTCGCCGCTTCGTCACACAGTATGTTGATCTGTTCCGCCGAGGCGTCCGGTTTGAGCAGGGTATGGTCGATATATTGAGGCAGGTCCGAAGGGAGTATGCTGGAATCCGCAAGGGATTGGCTGGCTGCCTCCCCAGTTTCGGGTTTGGATCCGGATGCGGCAGGGGTCGATTGGCCGTTCTTTGTGTTCATCCTGCTAAGGACTTCCTCGACGATTTTCTGTACGAGCTGATTCTGATCCATTAGTATTCCGAGCCTCCTCGCTCCAAGGCCATAATTTTATTGATCCGCACGATGTGCCGTCCTCCGGCGAAGCGTGTCTCGAGCCAGACTCGCGCCATTTCGGCAAGCTCCTCCGGCTTATGAAGGGGGCCTCCCAGGCTTAGAACGTTGGCGTTATTGTGTTCCCTGCTGTTTACCACGGTCTTCAGATCGTAGCAGAGCGCCGCTCGTATTCCCCGGATTTTGTTCGCCGCCATGCAGGAGCCGATGCCGGCTCCGTCGAGCACGATGCCCCTATCGCAATCTCCGGTAACAACCTTTCTGCACACCGCCTGGGCTATATCGGGATAATCGACCTTATCCGTGCCGAAACATCCGACATCCACCACACGGTAACCCAGCAGTTCAAGGTATTGAACGAGCATTTTTTTCTGCGCCACGGCGCCGTGATCGGAACCGATAGCCACGCTGCGGACCTTGTCCTGGGCGTTGTTGTTCAACTCATCGCTCACGTATTCTCCTCGATATCAATTCTGTCAACAATTCCGCAGATTGCGGTTCTGATGGTGACAGCGTTTTCGTCTTCCACCACGCTACGCGCCGAACCGCCCTCGTCCACGACGATGACGATATCTCCAATTCCTGCCTGTACGCCATCGACCGCGAGTATGGATTTTCCTTTATACTCGCCCCGGGCGTCTATTGGCTGTACCATTAGTAATTTATACCCCAGATAGTGGGGGTGTTTTTCTGTGGATACGACATTGGCTACAACTTTTCCGAGCATCATTTGCTTTCTTCCGTATTGACCGCGTCGACGATACCGATAATAGCCGCATCGCCAGGATTGAACCAGCCGTTCGGATTGGCCTGGGCTGCTTCCTTTCCTGATTCGAAAAATACCAGGTCTCCTTCGCCCGCCTTGACCGTATCCCAGGCGACTATGGCGGGTCCTGACTCCTTGCGCTTGTAATCCAAGGGCTGCACGAGGAGCAACGTAAGACCGTCAAAGCAGGGTAGTTTTTTTGTGCTCACCACCCTGCCGATCACTTTTCCTAGCTTCATCGCGCCATCCTTATACAATTCTGAAGGCGTCCACCAGGGTGCAGCGCCGCTCTCTGGTAAAGGTTCGGGGTCTGGTGATTCCTTCACCGGTTGGACTGGCTATGGTAAAAGAAGTATAGCCGGCTCCTGACTGGGCCAAACCGGCATAACAGGGGCCGTTCTTGACAAAGAGCGAGCAATTCATGGCCTTTGCCATCCGGGAGAGTTTTTCTATGTCGTGGGAATGTATCATCGCCGAATGACGGCAGCCCCGCTCGACGATAACGGCGAAATCGATGGCCTCATCCACACTGGGCATTCTGACCAGGGGAAGGACGGGCATGAGCTGCTCGGTCCAGACAAGCGGATGCTCGCGCCCAACCTCCATGAGCAAGAGCCTCGTTCCTGCCGGCACCGTGAAGCCCGCCGCCGCTGCGATCGCGCTAGGACTCTTGCCGACATAGGCTTTGTTTGGAGAACCTTCTCTGTCAGGGCCACCGGGCTCAGCGATAACCAATTTTGTAACCGCGTCGATCTGGGCTCCCGTAAGTTCGAATGCGCCGTTTTTCCGCATTTCTTCCTTGAGCCTGTCGGCGATCTGGGCAACTGCCAATACTTCCTTTTCACAGATACAGACCACGTTGTGATCGAAGCTGGCGCCGAGAACGATGTCCCTTCCGGCCTTGATTATATCGGCCGTGGCGTCCACGACGCAGGGAGGGTTGCCCGGTCCGGCGCAGATGGCTTTTTTCCCGCTTCCCATGGCAGCCTTGACTACGCCGGGGCCGCCGGTGACAACGAGAATGGAAATATCCGGGTGCTTCATCAGAGCGTTCGCGCTTTCAATGGTGGGTTCGCTGACCGCGCAGAGAAGGTTGAACGGTCCCCCCTCCATATGAATCGCTTCGTTGAGCATGCTGATAAGGCGGCAGGAAATATTCTTGGCGTTAGGGTGAACATTAAAGACAACGCTGTTGCCCGCGGCTATCATGCCGATCGAGTTCGACGCTATGGTCGCGATGGGATTGGTAACCGGCGTAATCGCGCCGATGACTCCCCAGGGCGCAAGCTCGGTAAGCGTAAGGCCGTGTTCGTCCGTGCTCACCCTTGGCTCTAGGTCTTCCACGCCAGGGGTTTTCATGGCCGCGAGCTTGTTTTTTACCTGCTTGTCTTCCGCATTCCCGATGCCCGTCTCCGCGACTGCCTGAGCCGAGAGATCGGCGTTGTTCCATACAACAACCCGCCGCATCGCATCGATAATCGCCCGCCGGGTATCCAGGGGGAGGGCGATGAGTTCTCGCTGGGCAATTTTCGCGGCAGCGACGGCTGAATCGAGATCGGGGAAGATGCCGGCTCTCGCGGGATTCTGTGAAGGCGAATTGTCAGACTGAGAACTTGCGGAGGCCACAATCGAGCTTTTATGAACAGAGTCCTGGGTCTTAAGAAGCGCAGCGATCTCTGGGTTTCGCATCACCTCTTCGACGATTGATTGAATTTCGTCAGTCAGATTCGCCATGGTTCATCTCCACCTTAGACTTGAGCCCAGACATCGACGCCTCGTTGGTCGATACTGTCGACGATTGCGACTATAAGGCAGTCGATGGGCTTGTCCGCCGTTGCGGAAGTCCACCGGCAGGAACTGCCCTGTGTTACGAGCACCAAATGTCCTCTATCGGCTCCCACGAGGTCCAGGGCCGCAAGAAATTCGCCCCTGCCTTTTCCCTGCTGATCGCAGTCTTCGATGAGAAGGAATCGGGGATTGGCAACCCCGTCGGATCGCTTTTCCGCGACAATCGTGCCGCTGACCCGGGCCAGTGTCATTCCTTTGCCGCCGATTTTTCGTAGGTGAATGCGCCGTCTTTTTCGATGGCATCCACGATAGCGATGATGGTCGCATCGGAAGGTCTTCCCTTGGTCGTATCGGTCATCCTCGCACTGGAACCTGTAACGTAGAACACTATTTCGCCCGCATTGGCGCCGACGCTGTCGATGCCGACGACAAAATCGCCTTTTCCCTTGAGGCTTACGGGGTCGATCCTCTCGAGAAGCAGTAATTTAAGACCTTCCATGCTGGCCGGTTTATGCGTCGAAACGACCGTCCCCTTTACCCGCGCAAGTTGCATAGCAGGCTGCCTTATTTCGACGCGGGGGCGGGTTTTCTGCCTAAGGGAAGCGCTGAGTCCACGGCTTCGTGAGGCCTGGGGATTACATGGGTGGATACGACTTCGCCGACCTTTTCGGCCGATCGGGTGCCCGCGTCCACCGCGGCTCGGCAGGCGGCGACATCGCCGCGTACTATAGCGGTGACGTACCCGCCGCCGGTTTTCTCGAATCCGACGAGATCCACCTTAGCCGCCTTGACCATTGCATCCGCCGCTTCCACCATCGCCGCAAAACCTCTTGTTTCAATCATGCCGAGCGCATCGTTCATATCTGCCATACCGATTCTCCTTTAAATTCTAGCCGCGTTGGTCGCTATCACTCTGCCGTCGATGTCGGCCAAGCGAGCTTCGACTACCTTTCTAGCCTCGATTACCTCAGCTTCGGCCCCGGCGATATACACTCGGCCGAAGGCTCCGAATCCAACAACTTCTATGATATTCACGTCCGAGGTTTTTTCGGCTTCATTTGCCGCGTAATAGGCATACCCCGCAGGTTCAACCTCGAGGACATACAGCGTGTCGCCTCGCAGAACCATATTGCCGTGGCGCACCTTGTTGATGAGCTGCGCATGGTGGTCCGATATGTTCTTTATGAGCTGGCTGGTCATAACCCTGGGCTTGAGCCGGTCTTTTTCGCTGAGCTTCAGCTCCTTGAGCACGGCCTCGCCGGCCGTTCGCGCGTCGCCCTGGTTGTCTGAGTGAACTTCCAGAAGCCCGTAAGCGCGCTCTACGATTTGAAGCCCCGGCGTGACATTGGTCGCTTTAAGCGCTATGTCGGTCAGCCTGTTTATTTCGATGCCCGGAGCTATTTCGATTATGCAGCAAGCCTGCATCCCGATGGGATAATAGCCTTTGCTTATGGTGGCGATAAATGAGGCGTTCTGCAATTGAAGGGAATCGAGAAATACATAGGTTCTTAAATCGACTGCCATAATTTATACCCTCTCTCCGGTTCTTCCGAGCGGAAGCGCCCGGTCAACCGAGTCGTGCGGCCTGGGAATCACGTGGGTGGATATGACCTCTCCCACCTTTTCAGCGGATCTGGTCCCTGCGTCTACGGCTGCTCGGCATGCGGCGACATCCCCGCGCACGATCGCCGTTACATATCCTCCTCCGGTTTTCTCGAAGCCGACAAGCTCGACGTTAGCGGCTTTTACCATGGCGTCGGCCGCTTCGACCATCGCGGCAAAGCCCCTGGTTTCTATCATGCCCAGCGCGTCCTTAGATTTCTCCACGATATTCCCTCCTAAAAGCCCTCGCATTGCTTGATCGATCGACAGCCGAAGCGTTCGATCCGGTATTTCAATACTTTATCAGTTTCCTGGCCGTAACCTCGTCGGTTATAAGTACGCTGATATACTGCTGGTGAACGGCTGCGGCGATGGCCGGGATTTTGGAAGCTCCCGCGGCGACTCCGATGCGGACCTTCCTGTTGTCCTTAAGCGTCTCCAAGGGAATGCCGACGACCCTGTCGTGCACCTCATCGTTGACAAGGTTTCCGTCCTTGTCGAAAAACCGGCTCAGGATATCTCCAACCGCGCCTTTTCCGGTTAAGCGTTTAAGATCCTCGCCTGAAAGGTATCCCATTTGAAACAGACTGGCGGACTGAGAAACCTCGCCGATGGATATCAAATTCACGTCGGCCTTGCAGGCAATATCGAGTACTTCATGAATCCAGGGTTCTGATTTGAACGCTGCGGCCCTTTCCTTTGTCTGCGCTATGGCAGGGGCCCAAATGTTGAAAAATTCGGCGTCCAATTTTTCGGCAATTTTCTGTCCCAACAAGAAGGGATTCATCGATACGTTCACCATCAGGTTTCCGATGAGCGATACGACGTTCACCTTTCCTTCGACGGTATGGGGCTCAAAGTAATCAGCCAGATATGCAGTGGTGTTGCCCCAGCCAACGCCCAGCGTGCAGTCGCCGGCCGCGCTTAACCTGCGTTCCAGATAGTATGCGCCGCCCATGGCGAAGGACTTTCTTAGGCTTTCAGGATGAGTGTCCGAGCAAGGGATGACAAGGGCATCTTCAAGC